>DAHUXY010000242.1 GCA_027315505.1 Vulcanimicrobiota bacterium
ATCGGTCATCGGATCGGTTCCGGGGAAGAGCGATGCGGTGTGGCCGTCGGCGCCCATGCCCAAGAGCACGAGATCGAAGCGCGGCCGATCGCCGAGAACGCGCTTGAGGTCGGCCGCATACGAAGCGGCGGCTTGTTCGGGCGGCTCTTCGCCGCGTATGCGATAGACGTTACGCTCTGGAACGTTCACCGCATTCAGAAAAGCCTCGCGGGCCATGCGGTAGTTGGACTGCGCGTCTTCGGGCGGCACGCACCGCTCGTCGCCGAAGAAGACGAGGACGTCTTCCCACGGCAACGCAGAACGATAGGGTTCGGCTGCGAGCCGCTCGTACGCCGCGCGCGGCGTCGTTCCGCCGGCCAACGATATCGCAAAGCGTCCGCGCTGCGCAATCGCCGAATGTGCGGACTCCGCGACGAGTTCCGCCAGAGCGGCCGCAACCGCGGTCGCATCGGGGAGGACGCGTAATTCTCCCGGGGATCTCACGAGCGCGGCGCTCCGAAGGTGAGCAATTGCGTTGCAACGGCGAGCGCATCGCGAAAGACGCGATCGCCCTCGCCTTCCAAGATCGCGCGTTCGACGAGCGAGGCGATATCGACGCCGCCGAGCGGCCCGCACCGCCGTCGCCCGGTTCCCCCGATGGTCGTTTCGAGGATAATGGCATCCGGATCTTCGTGGCCGACTTCGGCGACAAAACGGCCTTTGCTCGAATGCAAGGTCACGCGCTGCATGCGCCGGGCCGGCCCCGAACGTTCGATCGAGAGTTCCACGCTGCCGCGTTCGGAAGAAAACGTGCGAGGGCCGGCGACGCTCCATCCGAGACGGCTGGCAAGCCAGCATGCCAGGTAGTAGCTCTCGGCGTCGGAGCCGCAGGCGATCTCGATCTCTTCGAGCCGCGCGAGTTCCGCGGCTTCTGCGGGATCGTCAAAAAAGCCGGCGATACATTCTTGCCATGGAGCTAGGCGAAGATAGGCGAGATCGGCGACCGTGACGCTCGGTTGACGCTGCACGAATAAACCGAGGTCGCGTAACGCGGCCGCATCCGTTTCGATCATCGACGTGCTGCAGATGGTGGTTCGGGCCAGACGCGCGAGCGGCTCGAAGCGTTGATCGGAGGCGGTCTGCCTGCCTCCCCACATCAGCAGCATCGGCGCTTCCGGCAGCGATCCCGTTTCGAGCATCGAGATGAGACGATCGGGCGCGGCGCCGGCGACGCCGAGTTCGAGCCAATCGCCGTGCGCGCTCGACCGGCCGATGTGATAGGTGCCCTCCGGGATCGTTGCGTCGAGGAGAATGACGCGGGACGGGTGCTTGTCGGCTACCGCTCGGACGCGTTCGCGCGCCCATGCGGCCACGGCGGCGTCATCCACGAAGACGGCAAGCGTCATCGTGGCCGTATTCGGTTCGCCGCTGCCGCTTCGCGCCGCCCGTAACGTCTCGAGGACTGCGGGAAGGTCGAGCGCGCTCAAAGCGCGCGCCACTCCGGAAAGAGCTTCGCGGCCGATTCGGGGCCCTGCCCTCCGGCGGGGTAGTTCGGAAACGTGAAGTCTTTGGTGTGCTCCCAGACGTCGAGGATGGGCGTGACGATCTCCCAGGCGCGTTCGACGGCATCCCATCGCGTAAAGAGCGTCTGGTCGCCGCGAATCGCATCGCCGATGAGCCGCTCGTATGCGGGCGGAGATTGCACGCCGAAGCCGGACCCGTAATTGAAATCCATGAATACGCTGCGAATGTGGCTCTTCGGGCCGGGAACCTTGGCTTCGAAGCGCATCGTGACGCCCTCTTCGGGCTGGATTTTAATGACGAGGACGTTCGGTTCGATCGTATCGGTGGATTCGCCGTAGAGGCGGTGCGGAATCGGCTTGAACGTCACCGCGATCTCCGAAACCTTACGCGCGAGCCGCTTACCCGAGCGCAGATAGAAGGGCACGCCGGCCCAGCGCCAGCTATCCACGTGCAACCGTACGGCCGCGAAGGTTTCGGTATTCGATGCCGGATCGACGTCTTGCTCGGCACGATAGCCGATCGCGGGCTTTCCGTCGATGCTGCCGGGGCCGTACTGGCCGCGCGCCGACATCGAGGCGACGTCCTCGTGCGTCGGCGGGGCGATCGCGGAGAGCACCTTGAATTTTTCATTACGGATCGCATCGGCATCCGAACTGGCGGGCGGCTCCATCGCGACCAAGGCCAGCAGATTCATGACGTGGTTTTGAATCATGTCGCGCAGCGCGCCGGCGTTATCGTAGTAGCCGCCGCGCAATTCGACGCCGAGCTGTTCGGCGGCGGTAATCTGCACCGATTGCACGTAATTCCGGTTCCAGACCGGCTCGAAAATCGTATTGGCGAACCGCAGTGCCATGATGTCTTGCACCGGTTCTTTGCCGAGGTAGTGATCGATGCGGTAGACGCTGCGCTCGTCGAAAGCCCGCTCGACCGTTTGTTGAAGCGCCCGGGCCGAGAGCAGATCGGTCCCGAACGGCTTCTCCACGACGATCCGCGTCCAACCTTTGACGTGCGTGCGCGGGTCGATACCGGCGGCCTTGATGTGCTTGATGATTTCCGGAAAGACCGACGGCGGCGTGGAGAGATAGAAGAGCCGATTGTGTGCGGTCCCGAGTTGGGCGTCGTTTTCGTCGAGACGTTTTTTGAGCGCTTCGTAGCACTTCACGTCGTCGAAATCGGCACTCATGTAGCTGATGCGGCGCGCGAAATCGTCCCAGATCGCCCCTTTGGGTTTTTGATCCGCGGGAGCGAATTCGTCGAGTTGTTGCTTGCAATATTCGCGGAAGCTCTCGTCCGTGTAGTTGCTGCGCGAATATCCCACGAGGGCGAAATCGTTGGAGAGCGTGCCGTTGAGGCGCAACGCATATACCGCCGGCAAGAGCATGCGTTTGAACAAATCGCCGCTGGCACCGAAGAAGACGATCGAGCAAGGATCGGTTACGCGGTCGCGGTGTAGCCCGTCGCGCAGGGTGTTGCCGTCGTGTTGCGGGTTGACGGTAACCGTCGCGGATGCTTTAGCCATGCGTCTCGCTCTTGACGGCATGTCCGCCGAATTGATTGCGCAGGGCAGCGATGACTTTGGCGCTGAACGATTCGTCCTGACGCGAAGCGAAACGAGCCATGAGCGACATGGTGATCACCGGTGCCGGAACGTTTTCGTCGATGGCGGCTTGCACCGTCCAGCGGCCCTCGCCGGTGTCGTCGACGTACCCGCGGATGTTCGCCAGGCCCGGGTCGTCTTTGAAGGCGAGCACCGCGAGTTCCAGGAGCCAGGATCGCACGACGCTCCCGTAACACCACACGTTTGCGACCTGTTCGAGGTCGAAATCGAACGGCGACTTTTCGAGAATCTCGAACCCTTCACCGTACGCCTGCAGCATGCCGTACTCGACCCCGTTGTGGACCATTTTGGAAAAATGGCCGGCTCCCGCCCGCCCGACGTGCGCGTAGCCGTTAGCGGGCGCAAGCGTGGTGAAAATCGGTTCGCACGTTTTGACGGCCTGGTCGTCGCCGCCGACCATCAAACAGTAGCCTTCCTTCAAGCCCCATACGCCGCCGCTCGTGCCGGCGTCGACGAGGCTCACGCCCTTTGCCTTGCAGCGTTCGTATGCGAGCAGACCCTCTTTGTAGTTCGTATTGCCGCCGTCGACGATGACGTCGCCCGGCCCGAGCAGCGCAGCCAGCGCATCGATGGTTTCGTCGGTTGGGGCACCGGAGGGGACCATCACCCAGACGACCTTCGGCGAGCCCTTCAGCGCGCCGACCAGTTCGGCCAAGCTTTGCGCACCGGTAGCTCCGCCCGCTACGGACTGCGCCACGGCTTGTGCGCTGCGGTCGTAGACGGCGACCGAGTGGCCGCCCTCGAGAAGGCGGGTCGTCATATTCGCGCCCATTTTTCCGAGCCCGACCATTCCAAGTTGCATCGATGTTCCTTACGCCGTAGCCGTGAGTGCTGAATCGACCGAGGCGATGAGGGCGCGCAATCCGTCCTCGATATCGCCTTTGAGATGGACGCGCATGCCGCGGCGATGGCGCGTATCGAGCGACTGCCAGTCGCCCAATGCCTGCGCGGCGAGCAGCGTGCGGAAACCGACGTTCATGCCCGGAATCATCGGATCGTTAGGCTCGTCAGCCGTGATCTGCAACATCACCGCGGTATCCGGACCGCCTTTGTGCAGTTGGCCAGTCGAATGGAGAAAGCGCGGCCCGAAGCCGACCGTGGTCGCAACGCGACGGGCGTCGCGTATCTTCAAGCGCAGTTCGTCAAGCAGCGCTTCGTGCCGCTCGTTACGCGAAACGTACGCGCAGATCGCCTCGTAATCTCCGGCTCGCAGGGACGAGAGCACTGCGGAGAGCGTCGCCGTTGCGCCCGCGGTGCTCACACCCTTGCTTCCGGAGAGCAGGGTGATGTCGAACGCCGGGGCTTCCACGTCCGCCGCCGGCTCGTCGATGGATCCGGTTTGCAAGTATTGCGCGAGCAAGGCCTTCGTATTGTCTTTGGATTCTTGGACGTTCGGTTGATCGAATGCGTTGATGCGCAGAATCGATCCGGCTGCGGCGACGGCGATCTCCCACAGATAGAACTGTTCGCCCAAATCGTACTCGTCGTTGAGGGCAAGGCGTATCACCGGATGCCCGGCGGATTCGAGTTCGGCCAGGGCTTCGGCGGTTCCGGGATGCGGGTCGGGCAGATTGGCGCCCACATAAACGAACAGGCGATCCGAACCGTACACGTCGGGACGGCCAAGTTCCTCGCCTGCGATTGGGACGATGCCCTTGCCGAGTTTGCCGGTCGATTCCGCGATCAACTGTTCGGCCCAAGCGCCGAAGGCGGCGACGTCGGGATGCGTCACAATCGTGAGCTTGTCGCGCCCGTTCATCGCCAAGCCGCCGATCGCCGCGCCGAAGCGTACGCCGGGTGCGATCTTCGGATCGACGATGGGCTCGTTGGCGTGCATCGCCCCGAGGCCGCGGTCGAGCAACAGTTTAACGTCGTATCCGGCCAGCGCCGAAGGGACGATGCCGACGAAGGAGAGCGCCGAATAGCGCCCGCCGATATTCGGATCGTTTTCAAAGCAGGCCGCGAAGTTGTTGGCTTTGGCCTCGTCGACCGTGACGGTGCCGGGGTCGGTAATGGCGACGAAGTGGCTGCCGGCGTTGGCCGCGCCCACGGCCTTGACGACCTTATCGTGAAAGTACGCGTAGAAAGCGTTGGGCTCGGTCGTCGTGCCGCTTTTGCTCGCGACGATGAAGAGCGTTTGCGCGACGTCGATGCGCTCTTCGAGTTCGGTGATCTGCTGCGGGTCGGTCGAATCCAGGACGAACAGGCGCGGATATCCATCCAAATCGCCGAGCGTATCGTGCAGGACGTCGGGTGCGAGCGAACTGCCCCCCATTCCCATCACGACGACGCTATCGAACGATTGTTTGACGTCATCCGAAAGCGAGCGAAGGTTGGGGACGGACTCCATCAGCCGTTGCGCGATGTCGAGCCATCCGAGTGAGTGTTTGACGATCTCGCCGGCGGCCGTATCGCCGGTCCACGGCGAGGGGTCCTTGGCCCACAATTTTTTGAGAAAATCGTCGTTCGCGAGCTGCGTGAGGGCCGCTTCGTAGTGCCCCTGCGCCGCCCCCAGATGCATCGCGACGCGCTCGCCGCCGGTGGCAAGCTGATGTTGCTTGTACGTGATCGCGCCCAGCAATGCCGCAAAGGAGTCGGAGAATGACGCCACGCCCTCGATTTGAAGCTGGTGGGTTACTTCGAAGAGCGATATGCCGGCGTCTTGCAACGCCGCGAGCGTCGCCCGCGCGCCGTCTAGATCGCTTTCGATCGTATTCGGGACGACCGTGCCGTGATCGAGAAGCGCGGCGAGGGTGTTGGGAGGCATAGTATTGACGGTGTCCGGGCCGACCACCGTTTCGACGTACATCAAATCCGAGTAGCTCGGATTCTTGGTGGAGGTACTTGCCCAGAGCGGCCGCTGCGGCCGCGCGCCGGCCGCGGCCGCGTTCGCAAAGAGCTCCCCGTGGAAGAGTTCTTTGAATTTTTGATAGGTGAGCTTGAGATTGGCTATGCCCGTCTTCCCGAGCAGCGCGCCGTATCCGGTTTCGCCTTTGGCGATCTTTGCGTCCAACAGGCGATCGACCGCCGTGTCGATGCGGCTGACGAAGACCGAATTGACCGAGCGAATCGTATCCACCGGCTTGCCGTCCCGAATGCGGCGTTCGAGCCCCTTGATGTAAGCCCGGGCCGTCTTTTCGTACATTTCGATCGAGAAGATCAACGTGACGTTGATGTTGAGACCTTCGTAAATGCAGGTCTCGATCGCTTCGATGCCCTCGTTGGTTCCGGGGATCTTCACCATGAGATTCGGCCGATCGACGCGATGCCATAACTGCTTGGCCATCGCGATCGTACCCTGCGTATCGTGCGCCAGTAGCGGCGAGACCTCGAGGCTTACGAAGCCGTCGTTCCCTTTCGACGAGGAGTATACGCCGCCGAACGCATCGCACGCGCTCTGGATGTCTTGGACCGCGAGATCCCAAAAAAGCGCATCGGGATCTTTCTCGCGGTCGATGAGCGAGCGTAATTGCGCGTCGTAGTCGTCGCCGGTACCGATCGCTTTCTCGAAGATCGTGGGATTGCTGGTCATGCCGCGCAAGCCGCGCTCGATGAGGTGCGCGAGTTCGCCGGACGCGAACATGCTACGCCGTAGGTTGTCGAGCCACACACTCTGCCCGGCATCGAGTAGTTCTGCGAGTTGATTCTTCAAGGGATTCTCCTAGTACCAGTTACGTATGAGTTGCGAAAGCGAACGAGTCGAGCGCGACCTGGACGATATGCTCCGCGCTTAACCCTAACGTGCGGGCGATATCGGCCGCGGGAGCGGAACGCCCGTACTGATCGATGCCGATCGAGACTCCCCGCGATCCGACGTATGCGGCCCAGCCGAAGGTTGATGCCGCCTCGATCGAGATACGGGCGGTAATCGCCGGCGGGAGCACGTCGTCGCGATAGGATTGCGGCTGTTCGTCAAAGAGCGACCAGCACGGCATCGAGACGACCCGGGTGCGGACGCCTTTCTGTTCGAGCAGTCCCTTAGCCGCGATCGCCAGCTCGACTTCGGAACCGGTTGCAAGCAGCAAGAGATCGGGCGTTCCATCCGCTTCTGCGATGGTATAAGCTCCCCGGTCCACGCGCGCGTTTCGTTCGCCGAGAAATGCGAGTTTTTGACGCGTGAGTACGAGCGTCCACGGGCAGCCGCTCCGCGGATCGATAGCGAGCTTCCACGCTTCCAGCGTTTCGAGCGCATCCGCAGGGCGCACGACGCGCACGTTCGGCATGGCGCGGAGCATGGCGAGTTGTTCGATCGGCTGATGGGTGGGGCCGTCCTCACCGACAAAGACCGAGTCGTGGGTGAACACGTAGATTGCGTGAATCCGGCTCAGCGCGCTCAACCGCAGGCTCGGCTTGAGATAGTCCACGAAATTGAAGAACGTCGCGGCAAACGGCATCAAACCGCCGTGCAGGGCGATGCCGTTCGTCGCAGCGGCCATCACGTGTTCGCGCACACCGTAATGAATGTTGCGGCCGAGGTAATCGTCGGGCTGAAAATCGCCTTGACCCTTGAGATACGTTTTGGTCGAGGGGTCGAGATCGGCGGAGCCGCCGACCAACTCCGGTAACGCCGGCGCGATGGCGTTCATCACGATACCGCCGGCATCGCGGCTTGCGATACTGCCGTTCTCTTGCGTAAATGCCGGCCAGGGAAGGTTGGCCGGAAGCTCGCCCTTCAGCGCGCGCTCGAGCGGTGCCGCGAGGTCCGGGTTTGCCGCTTTCCAGGCCGCAAAGGTTTCATTCCATTGGGCTTGCTGCGCGGCGCCCTTGGTGCCGCATTCCCGAAAGAACGCCAAGACCTCGTCGGGGACGTAGAAGGCGGGTTCGAGCGGCCAGCCGAGTTCGGTTTTCGTTTTGGCGACGTTCTCCGCGCCGAGCGGCTCGCCGTGGGCCTTGAACGTGTCTTGCTGCGGCGACCCATAGCCGATATGCGTGCGCACGGCGATCAGCGACGGCCGGTCGGTCACGTTTTTCGCGACGGCGATGGCGCGATCGATCGCATCGGCATCGTTGCAATGGGCGGCATCGACCGTTTGCGTGTGCCAGCCCGATGCGTCGAAGCGCGCGATCGCGTCTTCGGTATACGTCACGTCGGTCGGTCCGGCGAGCGAGACGCGGTTGTCGTCGTAAAGGACGATCAGTTTCCCGAGTTTGAGGTGCCCGGCCAGCGAGAGCGCTTCTTGGCTGATCCCTTCCATCAAATCGCCGTCGCCGCAGAGCGCGTAGGTAAAGTGGTCGCAGATCCGCGCGTCCTCGCGATTATTCACCGCGCCGAGATGCGCTTGAGCGATCGCAAGGCCCACCGCATTTCCGATGCCCTGCCCGAGCGGGCCGGTAGTGGCCTCGACGCCCGGCGTGTGCCCCACCTCGGGGTGTCCCGGGGTCTTGCTGCCGAGCTGACGGAAATGCTTGAGATCGTCGAGCGAAAGATCGTAGCCGGTGAGATAGAGCATCGCGTACAGGAGCATCGAACCGTGGCCCGCGGAGAGAATAAAGCGGTCGCGA
>DAHUXY010000247.1 GCA_027315505.1 Vulcanimicrobiota bacterium
GCCGGCGCCGGCGTGAAAGCGGCGGTCTCTTGCGAGGCCACCTGCGCGCTCGCGGTAATCGGGGTTCCGTCCGGCAGCGGAGCGTCGATGCGGACCCGGTACACCAGCGTCGTGCTGGCGCTGGCCGAAAGGCTCGCCGCCACGATCGGCGCGTAGAGGCGGTCGAACGCGCTCCCCAGCTCCCGCTCGATCTCGCGGCCGTTCACGCGGGCCGAGCCCGGAACGTAGGTGGTATGCTCCGGCACCGGCGCCACCACCACCACGTCGTGGGCGCTCGATTCGCCGGCATTGTGCACGCGCACGCTCACCTGGGCCTCGGCTCCGGGTACCGGCTCCTGGCGAGCCTCGATCGAGACCCCCGTGAGCGCATTGTCGAGCTGCGGCCGGCTGCGCGCGATCAACCGCACCACGTTCGAGCCGACCGGCGCCAGCTCGAAGGAAGCGACCGCCGCCTGCAGCTCGATCGTGGTGCCGTTCTCGATGGCTCCGGCGACGCTGTAGGCGATATCGATCCGGCGCTCCTCGCCTGCGCCCACGTCCCCGATGTGCGCGCCGTTCCGTGCGAGCAACGGCGAATTGCCCTGCTCGTCGTCCTGGTTCGCGCCGTCGAGCTGGCCGGTTCCCACCAGGTAGACCAAGCCGTCGGGGATGTTGAAGCGTACGCGAACGCCGGTCGCTTCGGCGCCGCCCTGGTTGCGAAACGTAAACGTCGCGCGCACCGTCATTCCAGGTTCCAACTCGCGGTCGGGCGAAACCACAAGCGTTCGAAGGCCCTCGGGCAGCGTCGGTGCTCCGGGCGCAAAAACTTCCGACAAGGTGCGCATGACGCGGCACGTTCGCCGCCGGAGGGTCGCACCCTACGCTCACAAACTTCAATTCGCCGCCGTATAAAGGGGTCTCTGTAGGATGCTCGCCGTTCATAAAGATCGCATCGCCAACGCCGTCTCGCGTTTAGTTTCCGAAAACGCGTTCCAAGTTCTCGCGCGCGCGCGAGAGATCGAAGCGACGGGCCGTCGCGTCGTGCACATGGAGGTCGGCGAACCCGATTTCGATACGCCGATGCACATCAAGCAAGCGGCGGTCGATTCGCTGATGGCGCACGACACGCATTACACCCCTTCGGCCGGGATGCTCGATTTGCGCGCCGTGATCGCGGATTACGCGACGCGCTTTCGTAAATTGTCCACGCCCTACACGGCCGAGAACGTCACGGTCTCGCCCGGCGCGAAGCCGATCATCTGGAACATTCTCTCGACCATCCTCAACCCGGGCGACGACTTCGTCTATTTCGACCCGGCCTACCCGGCGTACGCGTCGGCCTCGAAGTACCTGCAGGCCAACGTGCACGCGATTCCGCTGCTCGAATCGCGCAACTGGCGCTTCGATCTCGACGAACTCGAGCGCCGCGTTTCGGATAAAACCAAAGCGGTGGTGATTAATTCGCCGCACAACCCGACCGGCGGCGTGCTGCTCAAGACCGATCTCGAGCGCATCGCGGAACTCGCGCAGAAGCACGATTTCCTGGTCATCGCCGACGAGATTTACAGCCGCAACTTCTACCTGGATGCGGAATACGTCTCGATCGCTTCGTTGCCGGGCATGCAAGAGCGCACCATCATCGTCGACGGTTTTTCGAAAGCGTACGCGATGACGGGCTGGCGCCTGGGCTACGCGATCATGCCCGCGGAACTGTGCAAGAACGTTACGCTCTTCAACAACAACACGTTTAGCTGCGTCACGAGCTTCGTGCAAAAGGCCGGCATCGCCGCGCTGACCGGCCCCGACGAACCGGTGCAAGAGATGAACGCCACCTTCCGCAAACGCCGCGATCGTTTGGTCGAAGGCCTCAACAAGATTCCCGGTATGACGTGCACGCTACCCGAGGGCGCGTTCTACGCGTTCCCCAACGTGCAGCAAATCACGCACGACGATAAAGCGCTCGCGAGTTTCTTGCTCGAAGAGGGCGGCGTCGCGTGCGGCGGCGGCTCGTCGTTCGGAGCCGCGGGCAAAGGCTATCTGCGCTTCTCGTACGCGGCGTCGCTCGACGACATCGACTACGCCCTCGAGCAGATCGCCGCGGTGCTTCCCCGGTACAAAGCCTAGCCCACCAGCGGAGCGGCCACGTCGTCGTAGACGTGGGCCGCCGCGATGAGACCGTTGGGGCCACGCAGGTAGATCGCAACGCCCGCTTGCGGCGGCAGATCGTGCGAGCCCCAACGGTCGCACACGTACTCGACGGCGCACGTCTTCGTATCTTCGGTGACGGTGCAATGCCGCAGCGGAATGCCGCCTCCCGCGCTAAACATAAACCGGTAGAACGGCAGTAACACGTCGCGTCCGCGGTGCGCGTAGCGCGCGCCGCTGGGTTCGCGAAAGTATCCATCGGGCTCGTAGCACTCCACCACCCGCTCGGCATCGCCGGCGGCCAACGCGTTGAAGTACTCGTCCACGATACCCGACGGGTTCGCGCGCACGTCGGGCGGCAAAATCGGAGGCCGCACCGCATGCGTGCCGAGCAGCGGGTACCGGCTGTGGTAGATCCGCACGTCGAGCAGGTCGCGCCCCTTATCCACCACCACCGCAACCGGCAGATCGAAGGCCTCGCCGTCGCGTTCGAAATCCACGACGTACTCCGCGACGATGCGCGATTTGCCCAGCAGCGTCGCGACGGTACGCGTGCGGGCCCGGTGCGCCGGAAACCAGGCCTTGCTCTCTCGCGCGAGCGCGCTGAAGGCCGAGCCGCGCACGTCGCCCGCTTGGGGGTCGTGCACGTTGGCCATCATCGCGACGTCGCCGTCGGTCATATCGAGCAGCGCGCCGATCTCCGGAAACCACATAGCGCGTAATACGACGCCCTCATCGGCTTCTCATATGCCGAGGCCGCCGAATGAGCGTAGGCTTAAAATCGTGCGGTTCTCCACCTCGCTTCAGGATTTACTAATGTTGCGGCCGGCGCTTGGCGTTACGCTCTGGCAACAACAGCACCGATTTGCTACACGAATGAGGGACGATCACATGCGCATGCCACTCCTTTTCGCACTCGCCGCAACGCTGGTCTTCGCCGGCTGCGGCGGCGGCGCCGGATCTTCGAGCAGCCCAACGTCGCTGACGCCCGGCTCGGGCGGAGCCGGCACGATGTCTTCACAGACGCAATCCGAGAACGCCATCGAAACGACCAACGCGTTCGGGTCGCCGGTGAAATCCATCAGTACGTTTAACGGCGCGGTCTCGTCGGCGCTGGCCGTCAATGGGCGCGCGATGCCCCAGAGCGCGAGCGGCGCCTGCAATAACGGCGTGGAATTCTTCGCGCCCGATAAGAACGGCGACCCGAACTCCACCGAGAAGCAAGATTTCTACGATAGCGCGTGCACCCAACTCGCCCGCGACACCGTCCGCATCTACGCGATGAACGGATCCTCGGAGAGCGACAACCGAACCGTGAAGATCTACGCGATCAACAACGCGACGCCGAGCGCCGTGCGCACCGATAGCGTGAATATCAGCAACGCGACGTTCGACCAATACGGCTTCCCGCTAGCCGCCGCGGGCTTCGACCGCTCCAGCATGGGAGAACTCGATATCGCGGGGTCGAAGACGATCGCCTCGGGTGACGAACTCGTGATGCTGCCGGGCAGCAACGGCGTCAATTCGTTCTGCGGCGATTCGGCCGGCTATAACGCCACCGGCATCGCATCGCTCAACGAAACATTC
>DAHUXY010000252.1 GCA_027315505.1 Vulcanimicrobiota bacterium
TGCACGAAGACCTTGCGAACGGCGGCGGAGAGGCCGTCGTCCATCGTGAAACGCGAGCGCGTCCAATCGGGGCCGAAGCCGAGCGCTCGAAACTGGCCGTCGATGCTCCCGCCGTATTCGCGCGCCCACGCCCAAGCGCGCTCGAGATAGGCCTCGCGCCCGAGCGACTCGCGCGATTCGCCTGTCTTGGCCAATTCGCGAATGAGGACGGATTCGGTCGCGATTGCCGCGTGGTCCAGGCCCGGTAGCCAATCGGCATTCTCGCCGAGCATACGGTGGTACCGCACCAGGACGTCCATCGGCGTATACGTCGATCCGTGCCCCAGATGCGCTCGCCCGGTGACGTTGGGCGGCGGCATGCAGATGATGAACGGCGGGCGCGCCGGGTCGGGCTCTTCGTGAAAAACGCCGCTGCGTTCCCACTGGGCGTAGAGGCGCGGCTCGACGCTCGCGGGATCGTAGGTCTTAGCCAGCCCGATAATGGAGTCTGTTGGTGCGGTCATGGAAGCGCTTCCATTTCCGCGCCGCTACGGATTGCCCCTCGGCTAGACCGAGACCTCGAGGGTAGTGGCGGGCTGCGGCGAGACGAGTTGCTCGAGAGCTTCGATCAGCACGTCGCGCTTGGCGGCGGGCGTCGCTCGTTCGTAGCGCTCGTATGCCGCGCCCAGCAACCGCCGCAATCCCTCGAGGACCAGCTCTTTCGCTTGCGCCGAAGCCGGGGATGCGCTCGGCCCCACGGGTTGGAGGTATCCGTCGAGCCGTCCCCGTTCCAGCAGCCGCAAAACGGTTGCCTCGCACGACGGCTTACGGTAGACGTTACGTTTGGCTCGAACGCCCGGAAACGCGCGCCGCTCGCGCACGATAAACCCCAGATCTTCGAGCGCCGTAAGGGCTTCAAAGACCATCGACGAGCTGTAGAGGCCGAGATCTTCTCGAATGTTGTCGATCGTCGGGTGGCAACGGCCGTCGCGGTCGGCGAGCATCGTGAGATAGGTGTACATGCAGACCTGACGCGGGTTGAGAACGTGAAACAGAAAGCCGCCCCACCATGCGGGAATGACGGCGAACGGGCTGCACGAAGTATCGTCGCTCGCCCCGGTCCCGCAACTACACGATTGCTCGGTTTCCATGAGGGCCGGTTACCCGGGGGCGGGGCCCGTTAAACGCTAAGCGGGCTCTTTCTTCTGCTCTTGATAGATGAGGGTCGGCGCTTCTTTTTTATCGATAACGTCCTTGTTGACGATGCATTTCTTGACGCCTTGCAGGGAGGGCAAGTCGTACATGACTTCGAGCATCGTCTCTTCGAGAATCGAGCGCAGTCCTCGCGCGCCGGTCTTGCGCGTTTGCGCTTTGGTAGCGATCGCCACCAAAGCGTCCTTGGTGAACTGCAGGTCGACGCCGTCCATATTGAGGATCTTCTGAAATTGGCGAACCAGCGCGTTACGAGGCTCGGTCAAGATGCGGCGCAACGCTAGTTCGTCGAGCGCATCGAGCGTCACCACGATCGGAAGGCGCCCGATGAACTCCGGGATCAGTCCAAACTTGAGCAGATCCTCCGGCATGAGGTGTTGCAGCAGTTTGCCGGTGTGCGCGTCCTTCTTCCCCTCGGGGGTCGCGCGGAAGCCCATATTGTTGGCCGAGACGCGCGACTCGATGATCCGCTCGAGCCCGTCGAACGCTCCGCCGCAGATGAACAACACGTTGGTCGTATCGATCTGAATGAATTCTTGATGCGGATGCTTGCGGCCGCCCTGCGGCGGAACGTTGGCCGTCGTTCCTTCGAGAATCTTCAGGAGCGCCTGTTGCACGCCCTCACCGGAGACGTCGCGCGTGATCGAGGGGTTCTCGCTCTTGCGCGCGATCTTGTCGATCTCGTCGATGTAGACGATGCCTTTTTCGGCCCGCTTCACGTCGTAGTCGGCGGCTTGGATGAGCTTGAGTAAGATGTTCTCGACGTCTTCGCCGACGTAACCGGCCTCGGTTAACGACGTGGCGTCCGCCATCGCGAGCGGAACGTCGAGAATCTTCGCAAGCGTCTGCGCCAGATACGTCTTGCCCGAACCGGTCGGCCCGACCAGCAGAATGTTCGATTTCTGCAACTCGACGTCGTCGGCGGTCGTACCCGCATTGATGCGCTTGTAGTGGTTGTACACCGCGACCGCGAGAGATTTCTTGGCGCGATCCTGCCCGATCACATACTGGTTCAGGATGTGATTGATCTCTTTGGGCTTGGGGATGTTACGAAGACGCAGATTCTCGTCGACGTTTTTATAGAGCTCCTCTTCGATGATCTCGTTGCAGAGCTCGATACATTCATCGCAAATGTAGACGCCCGGGCCGGCGATCAGTTTGCGTACTTGCTCCTGAGATTTGCCGCAGAAGCTGCACTTGAGCTGGCCCTTCTCGTCTCCGAAACGAAACATCGGTTGGCGGGCGTCCTTCTCGGCTTAAGCCGGCGTCGACGACGAGGTGGTACGCTCTTCGATAATCGTATCGATAATCCCGTACTCGAGGGCCTCGGCGGCGGTCATGTAGTAGTCGCGATCGATGTCGTGGAGGATCTGCTCGAGCCCCTTACCGGTCGACTTTTCGTAGATTTTCGCGATGATCTGACGCGTGGCGATGAGGTCGCGTGCAGCGATCTCGACGTCGGTCGCCTGGCCGCCGATCTGCGAGACCCAGGGCTGGTGGATCAGGATCTTGCTGTGGGGCAGCGAGAAACGCTTGCCGGGTGCCCCGCCCGTGAGCAGAATCGACCCCATGGATGCGGCCATCCCCATACAAATCGTCGCCACGTCCGGCTTGATGAACCGCATCGCATCGAAAATCGCCAAGCCCGCGGTCACGCTGCCGCCCGGGCTATTGACGTACATATCGATGTCTTTATCCGGGTCTTCTTTCTCGAGGAAGAGCAACTGCGCGATAACTAAATTTGCGAGTTGGTCGTCGATCGCGCCGCCGACGAAGACGATCCGGTCTTTGAGCAACCGCGAATAAATATCGTACGCGCGCTCGCCGCGTGCCGACTGTTCGACCACCATCGGAACCAAATGACCCATGTTTCCTCTTCCCCAGAATCAGTATACTCGCCCTAACTACGACGGCGAGCTGAAAGTTGCCTTATGCGGGCTCGACGACCTTGGCATGGTCGATCAGGAACTCAAGCGTCTTGTTCCTGACGATGCCGTCCATTAACGAGAGCACGTTATTGCCTAGGGCCGCTCGAATCTTCTCAACCGGCTGGCCGTACTGGCGGGCCAGCGACTCCAGTTCCATTGCGATGTCGGCGGGCGTCGCCGCGATGTTCTCGGCCTTGGCCACGGCTTCGATAAAGAGGGTGCCTTTGACGCGCGCTTGCGCGTCGGTGCGATACTCCTCGCGCAACGCCTCTTCGGTCTTCCCGGTCTGCGCGAGGTACTCTTCGAAGGTGACGCCCGAGCGGGCGGCCGATCCCGAGGCGTCGTTGATCATCTGATCGATCTCGCGCTCGACCAGAATCTCCGGAAGCTCGAAGTTTTGCGTTTCGAGGAGTTGCTCCATCAGGGCATTGCCGATCGCCCGGCGGGCGCGTGAGGCCGAAATGGCTTCGAGGCGCTTGCGGACGTCGTCGCGCAGGGCGTCGAGCGTCTGGTTCTCGGAGATCGATTTGGCGAACTCGTCGTCGAGCGCCGGCAGCTCCAGCTCCTTCACGTCGTGCAGGACGATCGTAAAGACCGCTTGCTTACCCGCCAGGTCCGGTTGCCCGTACTGCTCGGGGAAGGTCGCGTCGACGTCTTTCGTTTCGCCGGCTTTCATGCCCGCGATGCCGGTTGCAAAGCCGGGGATGAACCGTTCCTCGTCGAGTTCGGTCGTTTGTCCCTGAGCGGTCCCGCCTTCGAAGGGGACGCCGTCGATCTTGCCCTCATAGTCCATCGTGACGACGTCGCCGATCTGCGCGGGGCGATCGACCGGCACCAGCGTCGCGCGATCTTTCGCCAGGGTGAGGAGGCTGCGTTCCACGTCCTCGTCGGTAACGGGCGCCGTCGCCTGCGCGATCTCCACGCCCTTGTAGGTACCTAAATCGATTGCGGGCCGGACGTCGACGACCGCTTTGATCCCGGTCGGGTTGCCTTCGTCGTCCGAAATCAGCTCCATGCGCGGGCGGTCGATCGGCTCCAGATCGTGCTCCCGCACGGCCTTCGCATAGACCTCCGGCACGACGTCGTCCATGGCCTGGCTGACGATGCTCTGCGCACCGTACGTCTGCTCGAACACCTTACGAGGTACCTTGCCTTGCCGGAATCCGGGCAGGCGGACGTTTTTGGCGAGCTTGCGGAACGCGCGTTCTTGGGCGGCCTCGAGTTCCTCCGAGGTGATCGGAATCTCCAGCTCGACCTGAGTTGCGGCCAGGCGCGTAAGGGTTGACGAGGTCACGGTATCTCCCATTTCCGGTGGCCCGGAGGCTCATCGAAACAACGAGAGGGGCGCCAGAGCGCGTTTGCGCCTGCGCCCCTGCTCGAGAAAATTTGGAGCGGAAGACGAGATTCGAACTCGCGACCCTCGCCTTGGCAAGGCGATGCTCTACCACTGAGCTACTTCCGCATGACGCCACATGGTATACCAGCCGCTGGCAAGCGATTGGTGGGCAAGCAGAGACTCGAACTCTGACGGGTTGCCCCACTGGAACCTAAATCCAGCGCGTCTGCCAGTTCCGCCACTTGCCCGTGGCGACCACCATAAATAGAACGCGCTCGATGCTTTTCCTTCCGCGAGGATCGAGTATTTTACGGCGTTGGAGGCTCCCGCATAACGAGATCCGACGTAGGTGGCACCAACATCGCCGGAGGCGGGAGCGATTGCCGGTGAAGGTCTTCGAACGCGACGCTGGCGTGCCGATAGAGCAGGCCGCGATAGGACATCGGCGCGTCCGCCGTTTCGCTTGCGATGTACTGCGCGCCGCCGGCCTGCACGAAGCGCACCGTCCAAGGCACGCTCGTTCCCGGGCCGTCTACGAAATTCAACGCCTCCCGAAGTTGCGCCGTGGCGTAGGTTTGCTGGTCGACCCAGAGTTCGCGCAAACGATAATTCTTCGCGTCTCGCAGGGGCGCGAGCGCGAGGTGATAGCATGGGCGTCCGTCAATGCTTTCGATCCCCAGGAGCGCAACCCGGTAGTCGCGGTTGAACGCCGTTACCGACCCGATCTGGTGCAGTCCCGGCGGCAGCGATCGTGCCGTGGACGGGGACGTGCGGGGGTTGGGGTCGTGGAACTGCGCGCGTACCGCGGCGACGATCCGCGCGCTATCGCGGCCCGCCGCGGCGGCCGCCGGAACGAAGGGGGCCATGCCGAACGAAAAGGCCGGCGCGAGCATCGGGACGCCCAGAAAATCGATCGGCGGAAGCGGCTTGCTGGCCACCAATCCCAGAATCCCGAAGTTGAAGCCCTTGACTTTGACGGGGTGCGCGATTTCGTAATCGCTGACGGAATCGACCCAGATCGCATTGTCGGTGGCGTCGTACTCCGACGTATAGCGTTCGGTCTTGGGCGAGCTGCCTTCGTCGATGCGGACGACGACGTCGTACGCAAGATAGGACGGATAGATTTGGGCGCTCCAAAACGCGCGAGCCCGCGCGAAAATATCGTAAGGGCTCGGCGTCTGCGCGCCGGCCGCGACGGGCACGGCACACGCCAGCAGCGCCATCCAGAAAACGCGTCGAGAACGGATCATTCCACCTCCCCGCGGGTTGCTTCGCAGGATGTATTGGAATTCTTGCGCGGAGCTACACCGTTAGGGCAAAGCTGGGACCCGGCTCGGAAGCGCGATAGCGCGATAGAAAGAGGCCCGGACGCACGCTGCGTCCGGGCCCCGCGAGTGGTCTGCTACGAACGACTACTTGCCGGATTCCGAGTTGCAGATCGCGTCGACGACTTTACCGCCGGGCAGGTCGCGCCGGGCGTCCCGGACGGCTGCTTCTTGGGTGTTTCCGAAACCGTAGTTGGTCTGACTGCTCGTCGTAACGAACGCCGCGCAGCGCTTTTTGTGGAACCAAACGCGGACGACGCAGTCGTTGGCGCCGTCGCTATGGGCGTTGCAGGCTTTGAGCGCCACGCGCGTGGCCACGGCCTTACTCGAGAAATTATAGGCGTGGTATGCGACGTCGTCGTTGCCGCGCTCGGATGCGATGGCTCCATACCTACCGCTAGCGAGTGCGGGTGCGGCGACCGTCGCGGCTAGCAATAGCAGCGATGCCGCGAGGGCTTTGGTGGAAAACTTCATGTTGTGCGGTCTCTCCAAGGAATAGCAAAAGACCCGGCACCAAGAACGTTGCCGTCCGGGTGTAAGGTCGTGGTTGCTTGCCGGGCTCGATGGCGGCCCCCTTCTTCCGCCGGTTAGGACATTGTGCGGGATGTGGTTGCAACGCAACATCCCGGGCGCACCGCCGAGCTGGCGGAAGCCTCAACCATCGTTCAAGGCCCGGAAACCGGCGCGTAAGCAGCGTACGCTCCCTGCCGTTGGATGCAGCCGTGATCGTCAATATCGCGCTGCCGGTGCGGGGGCGAGATCTGGAAGCAGCGGTACACCCGATGGCCGCCCCCGAGCCCCGGGCTCGATAGCGTCAATCGAGCCGGGCTCGTCGTCCGCTTGCCGTTTGCGCAGCTCGGCGTGCAAGTACTTGCGCTCCAGACACCGGTGGCTCGGGCTACGCTCGTGCCCCAGCCGCTCCACCGTAGGTGAATGAGCGCGACGGAGCCATCCTCGGCCAAGAGGAGCGTTGAAGGGCGAACGAGCAGCGGGTTCCGGTCGTTGATGATATTCCCGATGTCGCCGTAGAAGGCGATCCGGCCGGTGGCGGGGCTCGCGCTGCGAGCGGGTGCGTCGCTGCTCACCGTTACGTGCAGAGGCGGTTCCGGCGCGCCCTTATATTTCGGACGCATCGTCAGGGGTTGGCATTCCAGGCAGCGCGGGGGGTAGCCGATATTGTCCGTAATCGGGACGCGATTGCGCACGGAACTTACGCGAATCTCGAGTAACCCGAGACTTCCAAAAGCCCCTTCGGTGAGCAGCCGAATGTAGGTTCCGTTCCACGGAACGCTCCATGGCGTCGAAGATATGTCGCCGTCGGTCGCAACCGGCGTTGGGCCCAACACGAACGAACTGCGCAGCGCATCGAAATCGTTCGCATCGCTTTGCAACGTGCTTTGCGCGCTGCGTATGTCGTTTATCGAATTTCCAACCGCGCCCATCTGTCCGATCGATTGGTCGAACCCGGGCACGCCGGGAACGGTCGACGCTATCGCGTTCCA
>DAHUXY010000264.1 GCA_027315505.1 Vulcanimicrobiota bacterium
CGCGGCACGCAATTCTTGTTGCCGTTCGCGATTCGGGAGCAGCCCCTCCGGGCGAAAGAGCATCAACGCGACCAAGATCGCGCCGTAGATAAAGAAATTGTAGTTGGTGAGATCGAGGTGCGTGTGCAGCGCGCCGTTGACCAGGCCGTTGATTTGCGGCAGTACCGAGCCATTGACCAGAGCGAGGAGCACGGCGCCAATAACAACGCCCGGAATATTGCCCATGCCGCCCAGAACGACCATCGATAGCACCAAGATGCTCGTCTGATACGTGAACAGATCGGGGGAGACCAGGCTTAATTTTGCCGCAAAGATGACGCCCGCCAAGCCCGCGATCGCCGCGCCGAAGGCGAATGCGGCGATTTGCACGCCGGTCGTATTGATGCCGACGTGCTTGGCTGCGAGCGGATCTTCTCGCATCGCCATCCACGCGCGGCCCAGGCGGCTCTCTCGCAAATTGTTGACGAAGAGCACCACGATCGCCACGATCGCGAGCACCACGTAGTAAAACGGCACGGCGCTCTGGCCGAACGAGTGTCCGAAGAATGCCGGCGTATCGAGCCCGCTGATCCCGTTGGGTCCGCCCGTGTATTGAGTGAGGTTTTGAAAGATTTGCGGAACGATCAAGCCGAAACCCAGGGTGACGATGGCGAGATAATCGCCGCTCAAACGCAGTGTCGGCGCGCCGAGAATGAGGCCGAACAACGCAGCCAGCCCGGGCCCGACGAAGAGTAGCGCCCAAAAAGGCCAGTGCAGGCCGAATTGTGGGCTGGCCAACATGCCGTACGCGTACGCACCGATCGAGAAGAACGCCGCATAGCCTAAATCCAAGAGCCCGGCATAGCCGACGGTGATGTTCAGGCCCAGCGCGAGCATCACGTAGATGCCCACGTCGGCGAGCGTGTTGATCGACGCATCGTTACGCACCACCAGCGGAACCAGCGCGAGGGCGAGCGCAAAGGCCGCCAGAGCGAAGCCCCGCACCCGCGCGCCGCGCACGCGGCCGATCGCGATGGCGAAGAGCACGATCGCGGCGGCGACCGCGTACATCATACCTTCTCCTGCGTACGACGGCCGAGCAACCCGGATGGACGCACGATCAGGACGATGACCAGGATCGCGAAAACCGTGACGTTGCTCCACTGGCCGCCGAGTTTCCAGGTAGCGAACGACTCGATGATGCCGATGGAGAAGCCGCCGAGCATCGCTCCCGGCAAGTTCCCGATTCCGCCCAGCACCGCGGCCGTGAAGGCTTTGAGCCCGGCACCGAAACCGTTGAGAAACCACGTCGATTGATAGTACACGCCCGAGACGAAGCCGCCGATCCCGGCGAGCACCCCGGCGATCAAGAACGTGATCGCAATCGTGCGGTTGACGTCGATCCCCATCAGGAGAGCCGCCTGCCGATCCTGCGCGACCGCCCGCATCGCTTTACCGGTCTTCGAACGAGAGACGAAAATTTGCAGTGAGACCATCGCGACCAGCGCGAGCGCGACGACGACGAGCTGTTGCATCGAGACGCTGACCGGTCCGAGCGCGAACGTCGGATTCGGGAGCACGTCCGGGAACGGTAGCGGGGCCGATCCTTTCCACGCTTGCATCACGTTTTCGAGAATGAACGAAACGCCGATCGCGGTGATGAGCGGCGCCAATCGCGGCGCGTTGCGCAAGCGACGATAGGCGAGCCGCTCGATCAACACGCCGATCAAGCCGCAACACACGGCCGCCCCAACGAGCGAAAGCGCGACGTCGATCACCAGCACGCTTCCGTGCAACTCCCCGGTAGCCCCCAACGCGGTGAGGATGGCGAGCGAAAAGAACGAGCCGAGCGTGTAGACGTCGCCGTGCGCGAAATTGATCAGTTCGACGATACCGTACACCATCGTGTACCCGATCGCGATCAGCGCGTAGATTCCGCCCAGCGAGATGCCGTTGACGAGTTGCGCGAGAAACTCGTGCACGCTACTTCAGATTGATCTGGTCGAGAAAAACGGGTTTTCCATTCTTGATCGTATACAGCGAAAGCACCGGCTGTCGAACATCCCCGTTCGCATCGAAGCTAATCGGGCCGATCGGGGTGCGCACGTCGGTGGTTTTCGCAACCTGCGCGAGCACTTGGGCCCGCGTCGGCATGGCGTCTTTGGCCGCGACGATCGCGTGCTCGATCGCGACGGTCGCCACCTGCGCGGCGGCGTAGGCGTTCGCGCTGTAGGGACCGATCGGCTTATGGTACGCGGCTTCGTAGGCTTTGATGAAGGCCTGCGCGGACGGGAGCTTCTGCGCGTTGGGAGCGGCCAGCGTATAATACGTGCCGTCCGCGCGCGGGCCGGCAACCGTGGCGATATCCGGAATACCGTCGCCGCCCATGAACGCGACTTTTCCGAGACCCGTATCGAACATCTGCTGCCGGATCAAGCCGGCACCGGTCGAGGTGGTTCCGCCGAAAAAGATGAGGTCGGGTTTGGTCGCGGCGATTTTGGTGAGCAAGGATTTGAAATCTTGCGTATTTTTCGCGATGTGATCGTGCCCGAGAATCGTGCCGCCTTTCGCCGCGAAATCGTGTTCGAAGACGTTCGCGAGATCGAGCCCGTACGTCTCGTCGTCATCGATGATGTAGGCCTTCTTCCACCCGAACTTGAGCGCGAATGCCGCCGCCGCCGAGCCCTGCCGCGAGTCGGTCGTGCAGACGCGGAAAAAAGCGTTCTGAGCCGGATTATCACGGCGCAGCGTTGCCGCATCGGCGCCAAGCGTCAAGCCGTCGCTGACGGCGGACGGGCTAATCTGCGCGAGGCCCGCTCCGTTCGTCACCGGGATCTCCGCCGACGCCACGTTCGAGTTGTAGGGGCCGAGCATGGCGAGCACGCTCGGATCGGCGATCATCGTTTTCACGTTCGAAACCCCCTGCTCCGGGCTGTGGACGCCTTGGACGGCGTCGTCGAGCTGCATGGTTTCGAGCTTGAATTTGCCGGGCAGACCCTTGGCGTTCGCCTGCGCGATCGCCAGCAGCATCCCGTTGAGGGTGCTGCGCCCGACCGACGCATCGGCGCCCGAAAGCGGCAGATCGATGCCGATTTTGATGACGGCGGGTGCCGGGCTTGCGCCGGCGCCCGGCGCCGAGGTGGAATGGGAGCAGGCGGCCACGGACGCGGCACATAGAAGCGCTGCGAGCGCGCGGAACTTGCGAGAGAGGTGCATAGCCATCCGGGATTGGCCCGCGCCGCGCGCCATCCCTACCTCCGAGCCGCGGGACCTCGGGCTACGAAGCCAATTCTCGCACCGCGGCGGCATTGAAATACGAGGCCTTGGGGTGATGCATCACGATCGCCGCCGTCGATTGCTCCGGCACCATCTGGAACGCCTCGGTTAGCGCGACGCCGATCCGGGCGGTCGCGTCGAGCAGCGCGAACGCGATTTCATGCTGCGAAAGATCCGGGCAGGCGCCGTACCCCCACGAATACCGCTTGCCGCGCCCGGCCGGTAAGCCCAGCTCCGCGCGAATGCGCGCGTGCGCGTACTCCGCCAGCGCTTCGGCCGATTGCACCGAAAATCCGTGGAGAAAGTACGCTTCGCTGTATTCGCCGGCATGCTGCAGGGCATCGGTTCGCTCGGAGGACGGCCGGCCGACCGTGACCACCTGCAGCGCGATGAGGTCCGAGGCACCGCCACCGTCGGGTTCGCGGAGATAATCGGCCAAACAAAGATGTTCGCCGCCGGCTTGCCGTGCAAACGGGAAGCGCGCGATTTCCCGTTGCGTATCGTTCGGATCGTACACGATGACGTCGTCGCCGAGGCCCGCGGCCGGGAAATATCCGTACGCGACCCGCGGCTCGAGCAACCCGCCTTTTTCCGCCTCGCGCTGGTAGCGCCGTAAACGCGGTTCGAATTCGTCGCGTACCAGCGCGTCGAAGGCCTCGCCTTTGGCGTTACTCGCGCCCCACGACAGCCGGTAGAGCGAGCGCAAATCGAATGCCGGCCACAGCTCGCGCACGTCGATGCCCTCGATGGTTCGCGCTCCCCAGAACGGCGGAGCCGGAGCGTCGGCAGGCTCCCGTTTCACCGCGGAGATGCGGCGTACCGCCGGCGTGGCGACCGCGGCCGACCGCGCCCGGTCGCGCTGCGCGAACGCCTCCGATTTCGCCCGATCGAGCAATGCGACCCGTGCCGACGGGTCTGAGGTCAGCGCGTCCATCAGCTCCAGGCCTTCGAAGGCATCCTTCGCGTAGAACAGCCCCGGCGCGAAATAACGCTCGCCTTCGTCGAGCAGCGAGATACGCCGCCCGAAATCGCGATTGATTGCGGCGCCGCCGACGATGACCGGGAACGAAAGCCCCCGCGTATCCTGCTCGTGCACGCAGATCGGCATCTGTTTGCTCGTCGATACCAAGAGTGCCGAAAGGCCGATCGCATCGGCACCGACTTCCACGGCTTTCTCCAGGATCGTATTCATCGGCACTTGCTTGCCCAAGTCGTGCACGGTGTATCCGTTGTTGGTGAGAATCGTGTTGACGAGATTCTTGCCGATATCGTGAACGTCGCCGAAGACCGTCGCGAGCACCACGGTTCCCTTGGTCGAGCCTTCTTTTTTCTCGAGGAATTGTTCGAGGTGGGCGACCGCCTTTTTCATCACCTCGGCCGACTGTAAAACGAAGGGGAGGATCAATTCGCCGGCTCCGAATTTATCGCCGACGTCTTTCATTGCAGGCAGCAAGATCTCGTTGAGTACCGCAACGGGCGAACGCTCTTGCAGGGCTTCGTCGATCTTGAGTTCGATGCCGTCCTTACGGCGTCGAAGGATCGCCTGGTGGATGCGTTGCGCGATCGGCAGCGCTTCGTCCTCATCGGCCGTGCTCTGCTGAACCGTCCCGGCCGTGCCGCTGCTTTCGAAGTGCTCGATCACCCGCGCCAGCGC
The DNA here is from genome assembly GCA_027315505.1 of Vulcanimicrobiota bacterium. Taxonomy (GTDB): domain Bacteria; phylum Vulcanimicrobiota; class Vulcanimicrobiia; order Vulcanimicrobiales; family Vulcanimicrobiaceae; genus DAHUXY01. The sequence goes on from DAHUXY010000264.1 coordinate 4,910, forward strand.
GTCGGCGCGACGGTTGAACACGAGGTCGTCGCAGAGTTCGCGCACGGTTGCGTCGACCTCGGCGTAGGGCGTAATTTCCTTCGGATTGACGAGCGCCGCGTCTAAGCCCGCCTGCACGCAATGGTGCAGAAAGATCGAATTGATGGCGGCTCTGGCGGCCGGCTTGAGACCGAACGAGACGTTCGAGACGCCGAGCGAGGTGAGGACTCCCGGCAACGCGCGCTTGATCTCGCGAATGCCCTCGATCGTTGCCACCGCGGAGTCGGCGAATTCCGGGTCGCCCGTCGCCAGCGTGAACGTCAGCGCGTCGAAAATGAGCGCACCGGGCGGGATACCGTATTCGCCGACGATGATATCGTAGAGCCGCCGCGCGACGTCGAGCTTACGCTCGGCGGTCTTCGCCATGCCCGTCTCGTCGATCGTCAGCGCGACGAGCGCCGCGCCGTGTTCGACGGCGTGCGGCGCGACGATATCGATCTTCGCTCGCCCGGCCTCTAAATTCACCGAGTTGATGATGGCGCGCCCGGGATAGTTTTCCAGCGCGACCTGCATGACGCGCGGCTCGGTGGAATCGATCATGAGCGGAGCCTCGACCGATTGTGCGAGCCTGCGAACGATCTGGCGCATCTGCTCGTCTTCATCGACGCGCTCGGTCAGCGCGCAGCAGACGTCGAGCACGTGGGCACCGCCCTCGACCTGTTCGCGTCCGACCATCGCGATTTCGTCGTAGTTCTCGTCCAGCAATAGGCGCTTGAGCTTGCGCGAACCCTGCGCGTTGATGCGTTCGCCTACCAAGAGCGGGCGCGGCTCCTGCTCCAGCGCTACCGCGGTCATCGCGCTTGCGGCGTACTGCGGGCGCGAGACGTCGCTCGCGATCACCTCGCGCGGCGCGCGCAGCCACTCCAGCCGCGTTCGCAGAGCCGGCGAGATGCCGACTGCGTCGATTGCGGCACGAAGCGCGCGAATGTGTTCGGGCGTCGATCCGCAACAGCCGCCCACGACGTTGACGCCGAATTCCGAGACGAACTCCGCCAACTCTTGCGCCAGTTCGCCCGGCGACTCGGGATAGATCGTTTCGCCCTTGGGCCCCATCAGCGGCAAGCCCGCGTTCGGAATCACGCTCACGAAACAGCGCGAGTTCTCGGCAAGGTAGCGGATCGAATCGCGCATCTGCGATGGACCCGTCGAACAGTTCAGGCCGATAACGTCGATCGGCAACGCGTCGAGCGTCGCACACATCGCGCGCACGTCGGTCCCCAGCAACATCCGCCCTTCGGTGATGAGCGTCGGCTGCGCTTGGATCGGCACGCGCCGCAGACCCTTGGCGAATTCGCGCGTGATCCCCGCGATCGCGGCCTTGAGTTCGAGCATGTCCTGCATCGTCTCGAGCAGGAGCAGATCGACGCCGCCCTCCACCAGCGCGCGAGCCTGCTCGCCATAGATATCGGCGAGCTCCGCGTAGGTAATCTTCGAGAGTGAGGGATCGGACGACGAAACCAGCATCCCCGTCGGCCCCATCGAGCCGGCCACGAATCGCGGGCGGTCCGGCGTGGAAATCTCATCGCATGCTTCACGCGCGAGCTGCGCCGCCCGGATGTTGATCTCCAGCGTCTTCTCGCCTAAGCCATACTCGTCCAGCTTCAAGCGCGAGGCCGTAAACGAATCCGTTTCGACCACGTCGGCGCCGGCAAGGAGATATGACCGATGGATATCGCGCACCAGATCGGGCCGGGTCAGCACCAAGGCTTCGTTACAGCCCGCGTAGCGCTCCCCGCCGAAATCCTCGGCGGTCAGCTCGAGGTCCATGAGCTGCGTGCCCATGGCGCCGTCAAAAAGAAGTACCCGCTCCCCGAGCAGGCGTAAGTACTCGTGCATGTCTCTACCTCTCCCCGCTTGTTCGATGGCGACGGAGTTGCCGTAAAATTATCGCGCGCGGACCTCTCCGGCCACGCGCCCCGCTCGATTATACACGACCGGCCGCGCATACCCATCGAGTTTTGCGGCACGTTCGGCATCCAGCACACCTAAGCGAGAGAGCAGCGCCAGCGTCGAAGGCCCTCGCGCTCGGCTGCTTCCGTCGATCACCTTGCTCACGAATCCGAGGCCCTGCGGAATCGCAGCTACCCCATGAACGCCCTCCGCGCCCGCCTTGCAAGCGATGGCCCCGCCGGCCACCCGCATCAAATCGGTATCGAGCGTGTGCGTGCCGCCGACGAATTCCGGGTGCGAAACCATCGCATCGCGCACCACCAGGAGCGCCATCGCATCGCGCGCTTCGATCCCCTCGAGCGAAGCGAATCGCGCGAACGCCAGCGCGCCTTTACGCAAACTCGTAGCATAGACCGGAATCCCGCAACCGTCGACCCCCAGCGGCCACGCGTCCGGATCGTCATCCGACATCCGCGCGCAAAACGCCAGGATCGCCCGCTGCGCCGGATGCTCCAGCTCCAAATACGACGCTGGATCCGCCCCCATCACGCGACAGAGCGCGAGAATTCCAGCGTGCTTCCCGGAACAATTATTATGCAGCGCGCTCGGCACGATGCCTTGCGCCCGCAGCGCTTCCGCCGCAGCCTCGTTATACGGCGCATGCGCGCCGCACTGCAGCGCCGACGCATCGAGGCCGATCTTGTGTAAAATCGACTGCACCGCAGCGACGTGGAACGGCTCGCCGGAATGCGATGCCGCCATCACGGCGATCTCTTCCATCGTCAACCCGAACGCATCGCGCACGCCGGCTTCAACTGCGGCCGCCGCAATGAACGGCTTTGCGGTCGAGCGCAAAAAAATCGGCGTATCGATATCGCCGAGTTGGAGGTGGATCGTCCCTTTCGCGTCGCCGGCACAAGCCGCGACATTGTGGACGGATTCAACGATATCGCCGCGCGTTACGTCGACGAAAGGCTCTCCGGATGGAGCTTGCAAAGCGTTCTCATGTCCTTCGTGAAGTGTGACCTGGACCTATTCGCGACGAAATGGCTCGCCCCGCCCGGCCAGCGCGCTTCGCGGCCCGGTTGCGGGCCTCGGCACACGCCGATCAAGCCAGCGCGGGTTCGACGATGACGGCTTCCTGTTCGGTGAAGAGGGGGTTGCTCAAATAGCGTTCGCCGGTATCGCAGGCGATCGTGACGATCGTTTTGCCCTTCATCTCCGGACGCGCGGCAATCTGCAGTGCCGCCCAGATATTTGCGCCGGCGGAGATGCCGACGAGCATGCCTTCTTCGCGCGCGGCGCGGCGCGCCGTCGCGATCGCATCGGCATCGGTGACACGGATGATTTCGTCGTACACCTTCGTATCGAGGACTTTCGGAACGAAGCCGGTGCCGGTGCCTTGAATCTTGTGCGGACCGGCCGCTCCGCCCGAAAGCACCGGCGAAGCGTCGGGTTCGCCTGCGATGATGCGTACGCCGGGTTTGCGCTCTTTGAGCAGTTCGCCGACGCCGGTGATCGTGCCGCCGGTGCCGACCATCGCGACGAAGACGTCGACGGCTCCGTCGGTATCGCGCCAGATCTCTTCCGCAGTCGTACGGCGGTGGATCTCCGGGTTGGCGGGGTTCTCGAATTGCTGCGGGACGAAGTAGCGGGCCGGGGCGGCCGCGCGGATGCTTTCGGCTTTGGCAATCGCACCTTTCATGCCGTCGGCGCCGGGCGTGAGAACGACTTGTGCGCCGTAGGCCTTGAGGAGGCTGCGCCGTTCGATCGTCATCGTGTCGGGCATCACCAAGATGCACGGGTAGCCTTTGGCGGCTGCCACGAAGGCGAGCGCGATGCCGGTGTTGCCGCTGGTCGGCTCGAGAATCGTCATGCCGGGGAGCAGGCGACCGTCGCGCTCGGCCGCTTCGATCATCGCGACGCCGATGCGATCCTTCACCGAGCCGCCCGGATTGAACGACTCCATCTTGACCAGCACGGTACCGGGAAGGCCTTTTCCGAGCCGCGGGAGTTTCACGAGCGGCGTGTTGCCGAACGTGTCGGCAAGATTGTCGTAAATGCGTGCCATAGTCTTTCTTTAGACCGCACCCGTGCGGCGAAGTTTTCGGGACGGCCATGGCGAACACTCGTTCGTACCGTGTTCCGCCTCCGTGAAAAATCGCTGTACCTCGAAGGCCCCGATCTGTGGGTCGATAGCATGCGCTCGCGCGAGCGCTGCTACGTCTCGCACGGGCACGCCGACCACGCTCGCGAGCACCGCACCGTGGTCACCTCGCCCAATACGGCGGCCATCTGCCGCGTGCGTTTTCCGCGCCGGGCCAAGCGCCCCGATCGCGCACCCGTGGTCTTCGAGGAGCACGCGTTCAACGAGCCATGGGAGGAAGGCCGGCACCGCTTCACGCTCTTCTCGGCCGGGCACGTTCTGGGCAGCGCGCAGCTCTTGGTTGAAGGCGAAGCCGGGCGCTTCGTCTATACCGGCGACTTCAAGCTCGCGCCCTCGCTCACGACGGAGGCCCCAGAAGTCAAGCCGTGCGACGTGGTGCTGATGGAGTGCACGTTCGGGCGACCGCAGTACGTCTTTCCGACGCGCGAAGAGATTGCGGGCGAGATGGCGGCGTTCGCTCGTGCCGCGCTGGAGGCCGGCACGGTCCCGGTCTTCTATGCATACTCGCTCGGTAAGGCGCAGGAGGCGATGGCGATTCTCGGGCAGGCCGGGCTCGAGCTCACCGTGCATCACAGCATCGATGCGATGTCGCGCGTTTATCGCGAGCGCGGTATCGGCCTTCCCGCCTACGAGGCGTACGACGAGGCGACGTTTGCGGGCGATCGCGTGCTGGTGTGGCCGCCGTCCGGCAAAGAGCTGCCGGCGCGCATCCGCAAAAAGCCGCTGCGCAGCGCGGTCTTGACGGGATGGGCGCTCGATCGCGGCGCACACTACCGCTACGGGGTCGAACGGGCATTCGCGCTTTCGGACCATGCGGATTATCCGTCGCTCCTGCGCTACATCGAGCTCGCGGCACCACGTAAGGTGCTGCTCAATCATGGCTGGCGCGATTTCGTGCATCGTTTGCGCAGGCTCGGCATCGATGCGGAGTATTTGGAGGATCATGCGCAACTCTCGCTTTTCTAGCGGCCTTCTCGCGGCGGCTTTCGTTCTCACGACGCTCGCGCCGATCTCGTCGCGAGCCCAAAGCGCGGCGCCGACGATGGATGAAGCGCTCGCAGCCATCGCGGCCTACGCTCCGCGCGCGCTAGCCGAGCAAGGGGCACCGGGCATGTCGGTGGCGATCACCGACCGCACGCATACGCTGCGCATCATCACCGCCGGATACGCGAACCTCGATACGAAGGCGCCGGTTACGCCCGAGACGCGCTTCCCGATCGGGTCGATCTCGAAATCGATGACGACGCTGCTGCTGCTGCAGATGCACGATCGAGGGTTGATCGATTTGCAGGCGCCGGTCACGACCTATCTGCCCTGGTGGCGCATCCAGGGAACCCGCAAAGCGATTCTGATCCATCAACTACTCTCGCACACGGCCGGTATTCCCGACGATTACACGTTCGTATCGTCGTACGGATTCGCGGTCGCTGCATTGCGCAACGCGCATGAGATCTTCCAGCCCGGAACGGCATGGGCGTATTCGAACGACGGCTTCGCGACGATCGGCGCGGTCGTCGCAGCCGTCGGCAAGGCGCCGTGGCAGGAGCAACTTGCATCCGGCGTCTTCGCGCCGATCGGCATGGAGCACTCGTCGGCGTACTTCACGCCCCGCGATATGGAAGATACGGCAACCGGGTACGAGGTTCGCGACATCGACCGCCCGCAACTCGACCATCCGGCGCTGATTGCCGCGCAGAATTACGATTTTGTTGACCCGGCCGGCTCGGTGATCTCCACACCCGCCGACATGGCGGCGTACATGCGGCTGTATTTGAACGGCGGGAACACGGCCGACGGCCATGCGTTGATCTCACGCGCATCGTTCTTGGCGATGACGAACGCCGATCATCTTTCCAACGGCAAACCGGCCGGTGCTGCGGGTATCGAGATGGCGGAGTGGCCGAGCTTCTATAAGCAGTACGGCTACGGGCTCTCGATCTTTCACAAAGACGGCGACCACCTCATCGGGCACACCGGCGGGGTCTCCGGCTACACCGCCTGCATGCAAGCGAACCTCACCCGCGGCTTCGGGGCGATCGCGATGGCGAACCTGGTCGAATCGCCGTTGCATCCCTGCGCGATCGTGAAGTACGCGATGGCCGTGTTGCGCGCGCAACAGCTCGGGCAGGCGCTCCCCGCCGCGCCCGCGCCGCCGCCATCCCCGAACATCGTGCCCGACCCCGCGCAGTACGCCGGAACCTACACCGCAGCCGACGGATCCACGATCGCGTTTGCCGCCGACGGTCGCGAGCTGACGACGAGCCTGCACGGCGCCACGTATCCGGTCTTCCCGCAAAGCGACGATACGTTCGCGACGCACGATCCGCGCTTGCGCATGTTCTATACCGCTTTCCATCGCGATAAACAGCGGCGCGTGTACGGGTTTAACAACGGTTCGAAACTCTATTACAAGGCGGGGTATGCCGGTCCGCGCAGCTTCTCTCACCCGGCATCGTGGAATGCGCTCGTCGGGCGCTACGAAGCGGTTATCTGGGGGCAGCCCATTATCGTGCGTACGATCATCGTTGGAGACCGGCTCACCTTCGACGGCATAAGCCCGCTTCGTCCTCAGAAGGACGGGTCGTTTCTCTCCGACACCTCGCGCGTGCGCTTCGACACTCCCGCCGCCGGACACATG
>DAHUXY010000272.1 GCA_027315505.1 Vulcanimicrobiota bacterium
CGTGGGGGTGCGGCATCTCACGAAGCCGGGCGAGTTCGTCGATGGCGTTGGCCACGCCCGGAGCGTCCCGGCGGTGCTGCGAACGGCGCACCGCGTCGTCGTAGAACGCTGCGATGCCCAGCCGCGCCGCGCGCGCACGCCTCAGCAACACCGCCATGGCGGCGAGATACGATGCCGAGTGGCGTTCGTCCGGCACGTCGAGCGCCAACGGCGGAACGCTCCGAACGTTCGCGTCGATCAACCAGAGTGCGAGCGCGGCCGCCACGATCGCTGCGGCGATGCGCACCGGCGCCGGGAGCGCCGACCAAAAGCTCGCATCTACGGCATAGCCGTGCAGGCGTTCGTCGAATGCCACCGGTCCGTGGCCGGCCAGCACATTGTAAGCGAAGCGCGCGTTGGAGGCCGCCGCGATCTCGCCGTTGCTAAAGACGCTCGGCGCCGCAATCGCGACGACGTCGCCTTTGCCGTACGCACGCCAATACGCCGCCACGCCGGTGCCGCTGCCCAGAAGCGGCGCCGCGCCCGGCGCGCTATCGAATGGTGCGAGCTCCGCGCCGGCCGTCGCCACCGACGTAACCCCGCTTGTCATCGCCGTCCGCGCGATGGGCACGAGCGAACGATGCGCGGCCGCCGCGTGCAGCTTCGCAGGAACGATCGCGAGTTTAAAGGCGCGGTACAGGGCTTCGTCGGAGGGCGACTCCAGCAGTACCAACCGCCCTCCCCGGCGCACGAATCGTTGCAGCCGCCGCACGTCGCCGCCGTCGAGTTGCGCATGCGAGACCTGCGCGACGATGTCGGCGCGGTTGGACGCGATCACCAGCGTTCGCACGCGCGGATCGAGCAGCCCGAGTGGGCGTTCCAAGCGCGTGACGTCAACGTGCTCGGCGGAGAGCACGTCGTACAACGCGCGATACCCGCTCGGTCCGGTGTCGTAGGTTGAATAAAACGAATACCCGGCACGCGCGTTCCATTCGCGAGCCACCGCGAGCCCGACGATGGCCGCCAACCCCAGCGCGATCGTCACGTATTGGAGCGTCGTGCGATTCACGTCGTCGCTATCCGCTCCGCCAGAGCGCGATACGAATCCCGAGCGATGCGCCACTCTTCGGCGCCGGGACGCTCTTCCGCATACGCGACGCGTGAAAACTGTCGCGCGATCCCGGCGAACGCTCCCTCCGCATGACGATGCTCGGGCCCGAGCGCGGCGCGCAATTCGTTAATGGTGGCACCGGCGCGGTCGCGCACCACTCCTCGCAGATCGAGCAGCGTTACCGCCGCCACGAACAGCACGCGAATCGCCGTTGCAAAATCGCCCGACCGCGCGGCCGCGTCCGCGCGTTCGAAGAGCGCCTGCGCGCTACGCGCATTCTCAAGCGGCGCATTGCTCGTGAGCCTGCGATCGTAGCGAAATTGCACGCTTCGAATGAGTTGGGCGGCGGCATAGCCTACGATTCCGAGGAACCCGACGATCAAGACGTCACCGATCGTCGTGCGTACCGGGCCGCCCAATCGCACGCTCCGCGCGAGCAATTCGACCAGTTGCTTCCATCGATCGATCGCCGCGCCCCACAAGAGTTGCCACCACGACGCAGGCGGCGCGGCCGCAGGCGCCCTGAGCCGATAGCGTCCCGGCGTGGCGAGTTCGCGCCGCGCGGCGGCCGCCAGGACGGCGGCATCCGGGGCGCGGGCCGGGCCGGACGGCGCACCGGCAGCGATTGCGCGCAGCAACGCGGCCAATTGCGCGTTCGCTTCCGTCCGCGTGCGAACGTCACGCGCGCGCTCGATCGCGGCGCGCTGCGTGCGGAGCCAGGTTGCGTATGGTGACGGAGGCGGTGCGGCGTTCATGCGCCCAAGCGCTGGATATCGGCCTCCAAATCGAAGCCTTCGCGACGGATGCGGACGTCGTAGTAATACACGGCCACAAAGACGGTCAGGAAAGCCGAGAGCAGCGCACCGGCGATCGTCGAGATCGCCACTTGCAGGAAGACGTTTTTCAGCAGCAGGACGACGGCGATGCCCACGCTCGCGCTAATCCCCACGACTCCGAAGTCGATCCCCACCTAGGCAAGGCCGATGAGGAGCGCGCGGCGACCTTCCTCGCGCGCAAAAATGCGAGCGAAGCCGGAGCGAATCGCCGCCCCGACCGGCCGGCCTTCGATGCAGACGGCAAAGAACGAAAAACTCGCAGCCAAGACCGCCATTACCGCCAGCGCCAGGAGTGCGAGAGCGAAGAGCACCGCCAACGCCGCGAAGACGATCGCGAGCGCAGGCGATGCGCGAACGACGCCGATCCCGAGGCCGACGAGAATGGCCAGGGAGAATACCGTTATCAAGTATGCGGCCAATCCCATCCCGACCCACGCGATCAGCGTTCCGAGCACGCTCGGCCATCGCCGCAAAACGGCGGCGTAGCACGTGCCGAAGGTGGGGACGTGGCCTGCGTAGAGAGCGGCGACGCCGACCGCCACGGCATTGGTGGAGAACGGCACGACGGCAAGCGCGACGAGGATCACGATGAGGAGGCCGCCGATTTGCGCCGCGGTGAACCCGCCGAACGGCGACGGAGGCTTGGCCGGCCCGCCCGCGCCCGTAGGCGGTGCCGGGTGCTCCAGAATCGTGATGGCGGCCTGTAGGGACTGGGCTTGGTTCCCGGCAAACGCGTACTGCACGATCGCCATCGGCAGCGAGACGGTCAGGATGATCAGCGTAAATAACGCGAAATTGCGCACGTACAGCGTGACGGCTCGATCGAGTATTTCACCGATCGAGAGCGGGCGAAGGAGCAGCGGAGCGGCAGATTCCATCGCTGCGCGCCTTCTTGAGGATTCGGAGCGCCTCCTATGGTAGAGACCGGAATGGACGTTGGAACGACGGTGGCGTTGTGGCGCTATCCGATCAAGAGCCTGCGCGGCGAACCGCTCGAAGCCACGCGCGTCGAAGCGGGCGGCATCCCCGGCGACCGCGCATCCTCACTCGTCATCACGCGCGGGCACGCGCGATTGGGCAAAGCCTATCGCGGTAAGGAAGACGAGCGGCTGCATCGCTTAGGCTCCGGCGACGAGGCCGTCGCCGCAGCGGACGAACGCGGCGTGGCGCTCGACGTCGTCGCGGCGAACGGCGGCCACGAATACGATGCCGCGCCCATCTCGATCGTCGTCGACCGTTGGATGGACGGCTTGAACGCGGCCGTCGGCTTCCGCGTCGAACATCAACGCTTTCGTCCGAATATGTTCCT
>DAHUXY010000032.1 GCA_027315505.1 Vulcanimicrobiota bacterium
ACGAAGGTGTGGGCGGCGAGAAATGCGCCGGCCTGGTCGTAGAGCGAACGCTGGATGTCTTCGAGCAGGGCGCGCAGTTGCGGCGCGAGCGCGTCGAGCATCACGCTCTGCTTGTGATCGGCGTCGCCCTTGTTGCGATCCCGCCGCACCAGCATGACGCTGCCGCCGTCGACGTCGCGCGGACCGATTTCGATTCGCACCGGTACGCCGCGAACGTCCCATTCGGCATACTTCCAGCCGGGCTGCTGATCGCGGTCGTCAACGCGTACGCGGAATCCGGCCTGCGTCAAGGCTTTCGCCGTCGCGTGGGCGGCCGCTACCGCGCGGTCGTCGCCCGAGCGCACGATCGGCACCAGCACCGCCTCGATGGGAGCCATCTTCGGCGGAATGCGCAGGCCGCGGTCGTCGCCGTGCGTCATGATCATCGCCCCGAGCATTCGCCACGACATGCCCCACGAGGTGGTGTAGACGTGCTTGATCTGCTGGTCGGCGTCCGAGAACGTGATGTCGTAGGCCTTGGCGAAATTCTGTCCGAGATCGTGCGAGGTCGCCGATTGCAGCGCCTTGCCGTCCGGCATCAGCGCCTCGATCGAATACGTCTCGACCGCTCCCGGAAAGCGCTCGCTCGCGCTCTTGACGCCCGGATACACCGGCACCGCGACGACCTCGCGAGCAAATTGCGTGTAGACGTCGAGCATGCGGAGCGTCTCTTCGCGCGCCTCTTGCGCGGTCGCATGCGCGGTGTGGCCCTCTTGCCACAGAAATTCCATCGTTCGCAAAAACGGACGGGTGGCTTTCTCCCAGCGCAGCACGTTGGCCCATTGATTGATGAGGATCGGCAGATCGCGATACGACTCGATCCACTGCGCGTACATCACCCCGATAATCACTTCGGAGGTCGGACGAATCGCCAGCCGCTCGGTGAGCTTTTCCGTTCCGCCATGCGTGACCCACGCGACCTCGGGAGCAAATCCCTCGACGTGCTCGGCTTCCTTCATCAGCAAGCTCTCGGGAATCAATAGCGGAAAATAGGCGTTCTCGTGGCCGGTCGCTTTAAAGCGCGCGTCGAGATCTTTCTGCAGGTTCTCCCACAGCCCGTAGCCGTACGGGCGCAACACCACGCACCCGCGCACCGGCGAGTACGACGTGAGTTGCGCTTTGAGGCAGACCGCCGTATACCAAGCGGAGAGATCCGCGGCTTTAGGCGGAATCTCTTTGACGACGGGTTGAAGTTCTGATCCCTGGGACATGACCCGCCCGGGTTCTCTCGCGGCACCGGCGAAACCTCGCCGGTATGCCCAAGCTCACCCGAATCTACACGCGTACCGGCGACAACGGCACCACCGGCTTGGTCGGTGGCCAGCGCGTTAAAAAGAACGCGCTTCGCATCGAGACCTATGGAACGATCGACGAGCTCTCGAGCGCGATCGGCCTAGCTCGCGCGCACATGCGCCCTCTGCTCGCCGCCCATCTCCGCGCCCGGCGGCTCGATGCTTGGCTGGCCTGGACGCAGGACGTCCTCTTCAATCTCGGCAGCGATCTTGCCACGATGCCGAAAGATCGCTGGGAGGGGATGCCTCTGGTCGGGGAGCCGGACGTCCGAGCGCTCGAACGCGCGATCGACGAAGCCCAGACCGATCTCGAGCCGCTCGCGAACTTCATTCATCCGGGCGGCTCGCCCGCCGGAGCCTTTCTCCACCTTGGGCGAACGATCGCGCGCCGCGCCGAGCGGCTCCTCGTGACGTTGATGGAGCACGACGACGGCATATCGGCGGTCACGCTCGAGTACCTCAATCGCCTCTCCGATGCGCTCTTTGTCTGGTCCCGCTGGATCAATGCGGAGCTGCGCGAGCCGGAATACCTCTGGAATGCGGCCACGGCGCCGCCGGCCGCGCTGGGCTAAGCGCGCAGCAACGCTCCGCTGCGCAGGCCGAAACGCAGCAGCGCCGCGAGCGTGACCGCATCGCACACCTCACCGCGAAGCGCGCTATCGAACGCGGCGGCGAGACGCATCCGCACGGGCGAGATCGACTCCACGTCTTCCTGCGTCCCCGAACACGCCGAGAGATCGCGTGCGAGGAACAATGCGACCGGACGCGCGACAATCGAGGGGATTTCGTACACCTCGCCGAGCGGCTCCCAACTGCCGGCCTGCAGTCCGAGCTCTTCCTGCAGTTCCCGTTGCGCGCAGGCCAGCGCCGATTCTCCCGCCTCGGCGCCGCCTTTGACGATCTCGATCAGCGATCGTCGGGCCGCGAAGCGCGGCTGTCGAGCGAAGACGAGCTCCTCGCCGTCCACGGCGACCACCGCGCTCGCCGCCGGCGTCACGATCGTAAGGTGCTCTCCCTCCACGCCGCTCGGATGCACGATTTCGTGCACCTCCACGCTGACCCAGCGATTGCGATAGGCCTCGCGCGAACGCAGGCGGCGGTAAGCATCCATCGAGCGGATGGTTCCGGGGGGACGGGCCGCTCATCCTTGCGAACGGTCGCGGAATGTCGTTCGTCTCCCAACTGTTCGCTACAACGAATGTCGATAAGCTACGCGAGCTCGGCTCTCGACGTATCCTCAAACGCGCGCTCACGGCCAAGGATCTGATCGCCATCGGCCTCGGGACGATGATCGGCGGTGGCATCTTCACCACCATCGGTACCGGCGTCAAGGGCGCGGGGCCGGCGGTCATCATCTCGTATCTGCTGGCCGGCCTCACGTCGTTTTTTGCGGCGCTCTGCTATGCGGAGCTCGGTGCGATGGTTCCGGTTGCCGGCAGCGCCTACACCTATGCCTACGCGACGATGGGCAAACTCTTTGCCTGGATCATCGGTTTCGCGCTGATCTTCGAGTACGGCATCAGCGCCGCGCCGGTAGCGCAGCAATTTTCGGCCGCCATCCAGGACGTGTTCGCATCGGTCGGCGTCTCGTTACCGGCATGGGCGCAGCAATCGAACTTGATCATCCATGGCCCGTGGTGGCAACCCGGCAGTTGGGACTTGCTGCACTCCCAGTACGATATCGTCGGAGCGCTCTTCGTCCTCGCGCTCTCCGCACTGCTCTCGGTGGGCATTCGCGAGTCCGCCACGACGAACAACATCTTCGTGGTACTCAAAATCTCCGCACTGGTCGTCTTCGTCATCGCCGGCCTCTGGCTCTTCAAGGCATCGCATTTCGTGAGCGGCCCGCCGCAAACGTGGTGGAGCCAACTCTCGCCGCACGGCTGGGGCTCGCTCAAGCCGTTCGGTGGTGCGGTCGAATCGGCGCAGCCCTACGGCATCGTGGCGATCGGCGCGTACGTCTTCTTCAGCTACATCGGCTTCGACACCGCGACGACGACCGCCGAAGAGTGCAAGAATCCACAGCGCGACGTACCTATGGGCGTCATCGGCGCGCTCGCGATCGGCACGCTCATTTACTGTGCGACCGCGCTCGTGCTCATCGGCGCGCTCCCCTGGAGCCAAGTTCCCATCAAAAACCCGCTCGTCTACGCCCTCGCGCCGCTCCACATGCCGGTTCTTAACTGGGTGATCACCGTCGGGGTGCTGGCGGGCACGACCAGCGTCGCGCTGAGTTCGCTGCTTGGGCAATCGCGGATATTCTATGTGATGGCACGCGATAAGATGCTCCCGCCGGTTGTGGCGATCATCCATCCCAAGTATCAGACGCCGATCGTCACGACCATGTCCACCGGCGTCGTCGTCGCGATCCTCACCCTTATCGTACCGCTCAACAGCCTGCTGAACTTGGTGAACATCGGGACGCTCATCGCATTCACGGTCGTGTGCGCGGGAGTGCTCTACCTGCGCAAACGCAAGCCGAATATCCCGCGAACGTTCCGGGTTCCGTTCGTGCCGCTCTTCCCAATCTTGGGCATCGTCTTTTCGCTCTTCTTAGGGGTCTTCGGGCTCTCGCGCACGACCTGGGTGTGGTTTCTGATCGCGCTGCTCGTCGGCCTCATCTTCTTCTTTAGCTACGGTTTCCACAAATCCAACCCCGACGACGTCGTCCCCGTTGAAGAACCCGAAGGCATCAGCGAATTCGCTCCCTAGCCGGCAGTCGCTCAAAGGCGTGAGCCCAGGAATTGGAGGGCCCCTGTGGCTCTATTGTGTCTCGAGCACGGCGCCGGTGTCCGCTTGGCCGATCCCGGGCGTGAGCACGTTGATGCGAGCTGTGCGCGGATCGTAGTCGACGTGCACGTTGAGCGCGAGTGCCAGCGCCTTGATCCCGATCATCACCCGGCCGCGCACGCGAAACGGGGCGCGCTTCAATGTGAGCGGCATTCCGTTGAGGGTCGCATGGCGGTCGCCGACGCGCAGCCGCAACGATTGCTTACCGCGAATGATGTAGACGTTATCCCCACGCACCAGCGTGCGCGCTCCCAACGCATCGGCAACCGCCCGTAGCGGAACGAACACGTGCTGTGCGGCCGTGGTGATCGGAGGGACGTCGCTTTCGACGCGTTGGCCGTCGATGCGTAGCTGAGCGGGATGTGACAACGCCAGTATCGCCGAGGCGACCAACGCGACGATGCCCGTAAGGACCAGCGTCTGTATGGCCGGCCGGCGATAGGTCATGCGTGAATGCCGATCTCGTGCGCGTAATCGGGATACTTTTCGGCGATGACCTTCTCGATCTCGAGCCGCAGCATTCCGAGTAATTCGTCTTCCGGGTAGGTGCCGACCAACTCCCCGGCCCGATAGATCGCACCCTTGCCTTTACCGCCGGCGACGCCGACGTCGGCCATCTTCGATTCGCCCGGCCCGTTGACGACGCAGCCCATCACCGCAACCTTCACCGGGGCGGTGTACTGTTTGGCGATCGCTTCGACCGAACGCCCCAGTTCCAGCACGGAAATCTCGGCCCGGCCGCACGACGGGCAGGCGGTAATTTCGAAGCCCTTCTCGCGCAGTCCGAGCGATTTGAGGATGCCCCAGCAGACCGGCACTTCTTCGATCGGATCCGCCGCGAGCGAGACGCGAATCGTGTCGCCGATCCCTTCGAACAACAAGATTCCCAGACCGATCGACGATTTGATCGTGCCGTCGCGGAGCATGCCGGCTTCCGTGATGCCCAAGTGCAGCGCGTACGGCGTGTTGCGCTCGTGCAGCCGCCGGTCCATCAAACGATACGCAGCCACGGTCGTCAGAACGTCGTGCGCCTTGAGCGAGATGGCGATATCGGTGTGGCCGTATTCTTCCAGAATAGCCACGTGACGCAGTGCCGATTCGACCATAGCTTGCGCCGTGAGGCCGAACGCTTTTTCGAGATCCGGCGCCAGCGAACCCATGTTCACGCCGACGCGAATCGGAATGCCGCGCGCCTTCGCGGCGCTGACGACTTCGGCGACCTTCTTCGGGTCCCGAATGTTCCCGGGATTGAGGCGCAGCTTCGCGACGCCCGCTTCGATCGCCGCCAGGGCCATTTTATGATCGAAATGGATGTCCGCAACGATCGGCACGGGCGAACGATGCACGATCGCCGGGAGGCCGGCCGCATCCGGCGGGTCTTTGACGGTAACGCGAACGATCTCGCAGCCTTCCATCGCGAGGCCGTAGATCTGTTCGAGCGTCGCCTCGGCATCGGCCGTATCGGTCGTGGTCATGGATTGCACCGCGACCGGATGGTCGCCGCCGATCCATACGCTTTTGGCATCGCTTTTGCCGGTTTTGTTTTGCAGGAAGATCGGGTTGCTCTTGCGCCGCAGGTGGATCACTAGAACACGCCCTTTCCGGCCACGATGCGCGCGATGTCGTGCGCGGCGACGAGGAGCATCAGCGCGATCAGCACCGCGAACCCGCCGATGTGCACCATCGCCTCTTTATCGGGGTCGACCGGCTTGCCGCGCAACAGCTCCGCGATGATGAAGGCCGCGCGTCCACCGTCCAGCGCCGGGATCGGCAGCAGGTTGAAGAGTCCGAGCGCGAACGAAATCGTCGCCGCAAGCATCAAGTAGGGGCCCCAGCCGAAATCTTGCACCACGCCGGCCGCCTGACCCATGCCGATCGGGCCCGAGACTTGGCCGGCATACTGCGTGAAGTGCGTCACCAGGAGCCCAAGGCTGCTAATCGTTTGATCGGCGATGCCCACGAATTCTTGGCCGCTAATCGTGAGCGCGGCCAAGGGCGCCACGTGCGTAAACTGCGAAGCCGGGATGATGCCGATGCATCCGAGCTTCGACCCGGGCGTGCAGGGAACGGGCGTGACGAATGTTTCGCGCCGCTCGCCGGAACGATCGTAGACGAGATCGAGGCGCTTGCCCTTGGAGGCATGCATGATCGAGACCACTTGGCCGCCGTCGCGGATCTGCGTTCCGTCGATCGCCACGATCCTATCTCCGACGTGCAGCCCGATGGCGTTGGCCGGATAACCGGCTTTAACTTCGCCGACCACAGCGGTCGGCGTATTGCCCATCACGCCGAACGAGAATGCACCGACCACCAGAATCACGTAACACAAGATGAAATTCGCGATTGGGCCCGCCAGCACGATCGCCAACCGTTGCCAAGGCGTTTTGCCCTGAAAGTTGACGGCGCTCGGCGTGGCCGCGGCGGTACTCGGCACGTCGAGGCGATCGCGAAACTCGCGCTGCTGCTCCGCCTCGCTGGTTTTGCCGTCCTCGCCCTCCATCGCGCAGTAGCCGCCGATCGGCAGCGCGCGGATCGAGTAGAGCGTCCCGCTCCGCTTGCTCGTCCAACCGAAGAGCTTCGGCCCCATTCCGACGGCGAACTCGTTGACGCGGACGCCGTTGCGCCGCGCAACCAGAAAGTGCCCGTACTCGTGCAAAACGACGAGGACCGAAAGCATGATCAGGAACGTGATGATTTTTCCGAGCGATGCGAGTGTGATGAGGGCAAACAACACGGGCGTGAAACTCTCTTCCTTACGGACGTACGATGGGGCCGGCGAGCGATGCGACGAAACCGCGCGCGACCTCGCGCGCTTGACGATCGGCTAGACGAATTGCGTCGATCGATGCTTCGTGCCGGGGCACGGCCAGCATCGTCGCTTCGATCACCGCATGGATCCGCCCAAATCGCATTATACCCGCTACGAACGCTTCCACCGCGATTTCGTTTGCGGCGGAGAGCACGGCCGGAAGCGTGCCCCCGGCCTCGAGCGCTTGGTAGGCTAGCCGCAAACAGGGGAACCGTTCCAAGTCCGGGCGTTCGAATTCATAACGTAGCGCGGGCTCCTGGGGTTTGGCCCCGAGGGCCTCGAGCACGTCGAAAGGGACGGCCGGCGGGCCGGCGATGCGGTCGGGAAAGGCAAGCGCGTAGCCGATCGGTACGCGCATGTCCGGGGCGCAGAGCTGGCCCTTCACGCTGCCGTCGGTGAACAGCACGAAGCCGTGGGCGATGGACTGCGGGTGCACGACGACGTGGACGCGCTCGCCCGGCACCGCAAACAAACGGCTGGCTTCGATCGCCTCCAGGCCCTTGTTCATCATCGTCGCCGAGTCGATCGTGTTCTTGGTTCCCATACGCCAGGTTGGGTGGGCAAGCGCCCGGTCGAGCGTCGCGTCAGCCATCTCGTCCGCCGGGGTCCGCCAGAACGGCCCTCCGGAAGCCGTCAGGACGATCCCGGCGACCCGGGCGGGATCTTCTCCCACAAGACATTGGAAGATCGCGCTATGCTCGCTATCGACGGGCAGGATGCGGGCGCCGCTGCGTGCCGCGGCATCCACCAACAGTTCGCCCGCCGCAACGATCAGCTCTTTGTTGGCAACGGCGATATCGGTTCCGCGCGCAACCGCGGCGAAGACCGCATCGAACGCCACCGCGCCGTCGGTTGCGGCCAGAAGGATGTCCGGTTCGCTCTCCACCGCGACCCTCCGCAGCCCCTCCGGGCCATCTGCGGCCAGGGTAGCGATGCGAGGGGCGAATCGTTCGACCTGCTCGCGCAGCAGCCGCTCGTTGCGCCCCGCGGCCAGGCCCACGACTTCGAAGCGATCGCGATGGCGCTCGAGAACGTCCAAGGCCTGCGTGCCGATGGAGCCCGTGCTGCCGAGAATCGCGACCTTGCGACGTCCGCTCATAGCTGCAAGATCCCCAGCAGGTGGAGCGTACCGAAAAACGCCATGCCGCCGAAAAGATACGAATCGAATCGGTCCAGCACGCCGCCGTGCCCGGCGATCATCGACCCCGCATCTTTCACGCCGGCATCGCGCTTGAGCGCCGATTCAGCCAGGTCGCCGGCTTGCGCTGCGACCGAAGTGAGAATTCCCAGGACCGCACCCTGCCACCACACGAGGTGCAATTGCGGTAGCTGCGTTGCCGCAATCGAGACCAACGTCACGACCACGATGGCGCCGGCCGAGCCTTCCACCGTCTTCTTCGGCGAAATCTTGGTGAGTTGATGGCGCCCGATCAGCGTGCCGATGAACATCCCGAAAATATCGGTTAACGCGATCAGCACGATGACGTCGAACGTCCACCACATCCCGACCACCGGCACTTCGCGAATCAACACGAAATACGTGAGCAATTTACCGATGTACAACACCGCGAGCAGCGTATAGGCCGTTCGCGCGAAGTAGCCCTTTTGCTCGCCGTACATGCCGATCCAGAACGTCGCGATCACGATGCCGGCAAGGAGCGCTCCCTCCCACTTTCGCAGCAGATCGGTCGCGGAGAGCAACAGGTATGCCGAGACGCCGAACACGGCGACCGGATACTCCAGCGGCTGACCCTTGATTTCGCAGAGATAATTGAGTTCGTAGATGCTCGCGAGACCAATGACGAGCAGGAGCAGGTAGAAACACCACGCGTAGCTCACGCACCCTAGGCCTATTGCCGCAACGATCGCGCCGACGACGATGCGCCGGGTCACGCGCCGCCAAACCGCCGTTGGCGCGCCTGGAATTGCCCGACCGCGCGAATCAGTTCCTCGCCGGTGAAATCGGGCCACAGCGTCTGCGTCATGACCAGTTCGGTGTACGCTAGCTGGTAGAGCAGAAAGTTCGAAAGCCGCTGTTCGCCTCCGGGGCGAATCAACAGATCCGGATCCGGCACATCCGCCGTGTAGAGCGCTGCGGCGATACGCTCGTCGTCGATCTCTTCGGGCCGGAGCGTCCCGGCAGCGACGTCGGCGGCTATGGCGCGCACGGCGCGCCGTAGCTCCGCCCGCGAGCTGTAATTGACCGCGATGTTGAGGATGAGCCCGTCGTTGGAAGCCGTTTGCGCCTGCAAGCCGCGCAACGCTTCACGCGAGCGCGGGGGCAACGCCTCCCAATCGCCGATAATTCTCACCCGCACGTTATTGCGGTTGAGTTCGGCCAGCTCGTGCTTTGCGAAGTGGACGCAGAGATCGAAGAGCAGCGAAATCTCGCTGACTTCGCGCGTCCAGTTTTCCGTCGAAAATCCGTAAACCGTCACGGCCCGAACGCCGATATCGCTGGCCGCCCGCGTGACCGCGCGTAGCGCGATGATGCCCCGGCGGTGGCCTTCGATCGCCGGGAGCCCGCGAGCTTTGGCCCAGCGACGATTCCCGTCCATGATGATGGCGATATGCTGCGGGATCGCTTGCGGATCGAGTTGCGTCGCGGAAGGCGCGGCGCCGTGCGAGACGCTCACGCGCTAGCGCGACCGCGTGCGGATTCGAGCGATTCGTACGATTCGTACCCGGCGATCACGTCGATCGCGTCGTCTTCGCGCGGGCGCAGGTGCAGAACGCGCAATACCCCGCAGCCCACCCACGCCCCGACCGGAGCCAGAACGCGCAGATGCAAACGCCGGCCGCGCAGGAGACGACGCACCTGCACTTCCGGCATCAGGACGAGATCGTTGCTTTCGGCTAACACGGCCGTCCTTAGACTTCCATGATTTCTTTTTCTTTGGATGCGACCAACGAATCGATATCCTTGATGAATCGATCCGTGAGCTTCTGCAGCTGATCCTGCATGCGTTTATTATCGTCTTCGGTAATCTCGCCGTTCTTGAGCTGTGCTTTCAGGTCGTCGTGGGCCTTGTGCCGCACGTTGCGCACGGCGATCTTGCCGTCTTCGGCCTTCTTTTTCATCACCTTGACGAGGTCTTTGCGACGCTCTTCGTTGAGCGGCGGAACGATCAGGCGAATCGTCGTGCCGTCGATATTCGGGGTGAGCCCGAGGTCGCTTTTTTCGATGGCCTTGCGGATCTCGGCCACCGTACTTTTATCCCATGCGCTGATCACGAGCGTGCGCGAATCGGGAGTGGAGACGCCGGCAACCTGATTGAGGGGAACGGCCTGGCCATACGCTTCGACGTGCAGGCGATCGAGGAGCGCGGGGGTCGCGCGTCCGGTGCGGATCGCGGCGAAATCCGCCTGCGTGGCGTCGACGCATTTGGTCATGCGCGACTCGATATCTTTAAAGTAGTCCGACATGGTCAACGTTCTCCCGGGGATGCTTATACGAGCGAAGGGGTCTCTCTACCCACATAGGTGCCGATCCGTTCGCCCCAGATGACGCGCCGGATGTTTCCGGGGGCGGCCATGTCGAAGACGATGATCGGTAGATTGTTATCCATGCAGAGCGCCATCGCGGTGGAATCCATCACTTCCAGGCCGCGCTGCAGCACGTCCATGTAATCGAGCCGGTCGAAGCGCGTAGCGTCCGGATCTTTCTTCGGGTCGGCCGAATAGATGCCGTCGACTTTCGTGGCCTTGAGAATCGCTTCGGCATTCATTTCTACCGCTCGCAACGCCGCCGTCGTATCGGTGGTGAAGTACGGGTTGCCGGTGCCGGCCGCGAAGATGACGACACGCCCTTTTTCCAAATGGCGCATCGCTTTGCGCCGGATGTACGGTTCGGCGATCTGATGCATCGCAATCGCCGTCTGCACGCGCGAGGGCACGCCCATGCGCTCGAGGGCGTCCTGCAACGCCAAGGCGTTGATGACCGTCGCGAGCATGCCCATGTAATCGGCCGTCGCGCGATCCATGCCCGCTTCTTCGTGAATCTTTCCGCGCCAGATATTGCCGCCGCCGACGACGACCGAAACGCTCACGCCGGCGCGGCTGACCTCGGCGATCTGCTCGGCAATTCCGCGGGTGGTGTGAACGTCGACGCCGGCATCATTCCCCGCGAACGCTTCGCCGGAGATCTTCAAGAGGACGCGGGCGAACCGGGGGCTACGACCGTTGGGTTCCAAGCGAGCTTAATTTTCTCCCAGAGCGAAGCGCGTAAAGCGGCGCACCCGGATGTTCTCGCCGAGCGAGCCGATGGCCGCGTTGATCATATCGCCTACGCTGAGCGAATCGTCCTTCACAAACGGCTGATCGAGCAGCACGCGCTCCTCGAACCACTTGTTGAGCTTGCCCTCCACGATCTTCTCGAGGACTTCGGGGGGCTTCCCGGCCGGCGCCGACTCGCGAAACTCGTTTTTCGCTTCGTCGACGACGCTCTGAGGAACCGCGGCGCGATCGACGTACTGCGGAGCCATTCCGGCGATATGCAGCGCGATGTCGCGCGTGAGTTCGGCGAATTTCGGGCTGCGTGCCACGAAATCGGTCTCGGAATTGACTTCGACCAGCACGCCGATCTTGCCGCCGGCGTGAATGTAGCTGCTCACGAGGCCCTCGTTAGCCGAGCGCTCGGCTTTTTTCTGGGCCTGGGCCGCGCCGCGCTCGATCAGCACGGTCTTAGCCTTCTCGAAATCACCCGCCGCCTCGATGAGGGCCTTGCGGCAATCCATCATGGGCGCGGCGGTCTGCTCCCGGAGCGATTTAATTTCTTCGGCTTTGGGCGAATAAGAGGTTGAGGTAGACACCAATGTTCTCCAGTAGTTGCGGCGGCGATTTTAGAGGGCGGCGGCAGCTTCGGCTTCGGCCAACGTCACCGGAGCTTCTTCTTCCGGGGCGTAGCTCTGCGCGTAATCGGTCTCTTCGTCGATCGAACTCTCGACTTCGGTACGACCCTCGATGATCGCATCGGCAATCTTGCTCACCATGAGTTTGACTGCCCGAATCGCATCGTCGTTACCCGGAATCGGATAGTCGATCTCGTCGGGATCGCAGTTGGTGTCGATGACGGCGATGATCGGAATCTTGAGCTTCTTGGCTTCGAGAACCGCGATGCGCTCCTTCTTCGGATCGACGATGAAAATCGCGTCCGGCAGGCGATGCATGTCTTTGATGCCGCCCAAGAATCGCTCGAGCTTGTTCATCTCGTCCTGCAGCTTCGCGACTTCTTTCTTCGGAAGCCGGTCGAAATCGCCCTGAGCCTTCATGCCTTCGAGCTCGCGCAGGCGGGCGATGCGCTTTTGGATCGTCGAGAAGTTGGTCAGCGTTCCACCGAGCCAGCGCTGGTTGATGAAGTAGGTGCCGGCGCGCTCGGCCTCTTCCTTGACGACTTCCTGGGCCTGTTTCTTGGTGCCCACGAACAGAATGACTTTCTTTTCGTGCGCCATCTGCTTGACGGCCGCGTACGTCGCACGCATCCGCTGGACGGTCTGCGACAAATCGATGATGTAGATGCCGTTACGCTCCTGGAAGATGAACGGCTTCATCTTGGGGTTCCAACGACGGGTCTGATGCCCGAAGTGAACGCCTGCTTCCAGTAATTCGCGCATGGTAATAACCGACACGATAGGGTCTCCATTCTGGCCTCGGGTCGCGTGCCGTCCTGGCGTGCGGACCGTTGTTGAGAGCCATACGCACCCCCCATCCGTGCGGGGTGTAGTGAGTGACAACCGCCAGAGTATAGCACGGTCGCACGCCCGGGTCCACAGGCAAAGGTCTATCGTGCCGGGCGCGAACTCTGCGGCCCCATGGCCCCCACTAGCCCCAAGCGCGCCCTAGAAGCCAAGCTCAAAGACGTCGACGCTCGCTTGCGGCGGCTTCCGGCGAGCATCGACCTCGCCTTCGAGCGCGCGCGGCTGCTGGATAAGCTGGAGCGCACCGACGCCGCCCAGAAGGCGTATCTCGCCGTATTGGGCCGGGCGCCGGAGCATTTCGGCGCGATCAACGACCTCGCCATGCTGCTCTATCGGACGGGGAGCCGGGGCGATGCCCTCAAGATCTACGCCGAAGCCGTGGACCGGCACCCCGATAACCCGGTCGCCCATGCGAACTTGGCCTTCATGTTTCTGAAGGCTCAGGAGCCCGCACGAGCTCGCGACCACTACGAGATCGCCCTTCGATTGGACCCCGCGAACACCGAGGCGCAGCGCGGCCTCATGGCCGTGCTCACCCAGCTCGGGGAGGCGACGGCCGTTTCCGAGCTGCGCGAAGCTGGAGCCGGGCCGTCGATGACGGTGCTCCCCTACCGGGGGAGCGGCCGCCCCACGCCGCTCTTGCTGCTCGTCTCGGCGGGTCCGGGAAACATCTCCACGGAGCGCCTGATCGACGACCGGGTCTTTGAGACGACCAAGTTGGTGGTCGAGTACTACAACGGGTCGCAGCCGCTTCCGCACCACCGGCTGGCCTTCAATGCGATCGGAGACGCCGAGAGCTGCGCCCGCGCCCTCGCACTTGCCGGCGGGATCCTCGCCGGCTCGGGCGCCCCGCTCGTCAATCCGCCCGAGCGCATCGGGCCGACCGGACGCGCGGCCAACGCGGCTCGTTTGGGTTCGCTTCCGGGCGTCGTCACGGCCCGAACCACCCTGCTTCCGCGGGCGGTTCTCTGCGGCCCGGGCGGTCCGGCGATCCTTGAGGAGCACCGCCACGGCTTTCCGCTCTTGCTCCGTTCGCCCGGCTACCACACCGGACAGCACTTCGTGCGCGTCGATGGCCCGGGCGAGCTCGGAGCGGCGGCCTCCGCCCTGCCCGGCGACGAGCTCCTCGCCATCGCATTTCTCGACACGCGCAATGCCGACGGCCTCTACCGGAAGTACCGCGTCATGCTCGTCGGCGGCGAGCTCTACCCCGTTCACATGGCGATCTCGCCGCAGTGGAAGGTGCATTACTTCAGCGCCGACATGGCCGAGAACGCGGCCCACCGGGCCGAGGACGAAGCGTTCTTAGCGGACATGCCCGCGGCGATCGGAGACGAGGCGTTCTCCGCGCTGCAATCGGTGTCGCAGACCCTCGGGCTCGACTACGGCGGCATCGATTTCACGATCGGGGCGAACGGAAGCGTGGTGGTCTTTGAAGCCAACGCGACGATGGTGCTCGTGCCGCCCCAGCGCGATGCCCGATGGGATTATCGTCGCGGGCCGATCGAGCGCGTCTTCAACGCCGTCGGTGCGATGCTTCGCGATAAGGTTTCGCAGGCGTCCAGCCGAAAGCATTGAGCATGCGTTGGTTAGTCACCGGTGGGCTCGGCTTCATCGGATCGAACTTTATCCGTTTGGCGTTGCGCGAGCGCCCCGGGCTTTCAATCGTGAACCTCGATGCGATGACCTATGCGGGAAACCCCGCGAATCTCCGCGACGTGGAGACCAGTCCGCGCTACCGGTTCGTCAAGGGTGACATCGGCGATCCGGCCGCGGTCGATGCGGCCATCGGCGACGGCGTTGACGCGATCGTCAATTTCGCGGCCGAAACCCACGTCGACCGCTCGATCCTCGACCCCGAAGCCTTTCTGCGAACCGATATTCTCGGCACGCACGTCTTGCTGGAAGCCGTGCGCAAGCACGACGTCGCGCGCTATCTGCAAGTCTCGACCGACGAAGTCTACGGCGACGTGAGCGAAGGCGAATCGCGCGAGGACGACCCGCTCCGCCCACGCAGCCCGTACTCCGCCAGCAAGGCCGGCGGCGACATGCAAGTGCTCGCATACTGGACGACCTTCGGAACGCCGGTGCTCGTCACGCGCGGCAGCAACACCTACGGGCCGTATCAATATCCCGAGAAGCTGATCCCGCTGTTCGTGAGCAACCTCATCGACGATCAGCCGGTGCCGGTATACGGCGACGGACTGCAGATTCGCGATTGGCTCCACGTGGACGATCACGCACGCGGTATCCTCCACGTCCTCGAGCATGGCGCGCTGGGGGAAATTTACAACGTCGGAGGCGGCAACCCGCGCACGAACATGGAGATCACGCAGCTGCTCGTGGACGGCTGCGGACGCTCGATGCAGGCGCACGTGCGTCACGTTGAAGACCGCGCCGGACACGACCGGCGCTACGCGATCGATACCGCCAAAGCCCGAGCGATCGGATGGGCGCCCGTGGTCCCGTTCGAAGACGGGCTGCGCGCCACGATCGCTTGGTATCAGGCCAACGAAGCCTGGTGGCGACCGCTCAAGTCGGGCGAGTTTCTCGATTACTACAAACGCCAATACGCGCACCGCTAATCCAAAGTAGGAACCGCATGAAGGTCATCATTCTCGCCGGCGGCTTGGGCTCGCGCCTGCGTCCGCTGACGAAAGTCACGAACAAACATCTGCTGCCGATCTACGACAAGCCGATGATCTACTATCCGATCGAGACGCTGTGCAAAGCCGGCATCAAGGACATCATGATCGTGACGGGTGGAAACTCCGCCGGCGACTTTCTGCGGTTGCTCGGCAACGGACGCGATTTCGGTTTGAAAGATATCTACTACACGTATCAAGAGGGTGAAGGCGGCATCGCCGACGCGCTCAAGCTCTGCGAGCATTTTGCCGAAGGCCAACGCGTCGCGGTCATTTTGGGCGACAATATCGTGCAGGACGACATCTCGCCCTACGTGCGGAAGTTCGAACAGCAGGACTCGGGCGCGCGCATCCTGCTCAAGCAGGTCGACGATCCAGAGCGCTTCGGCGTTCCCGAATTAGACGGCGACCGGATCGTACGGATCGAAGAGAAGCCCGAGCACCCGAAGAGCACGTACGCCGTGACCGGCATTTACATGTACGATCGCCGGGTCTTCGATTTCTGCCGCAAGCTCAAGCCGTCCGAGCGCGGAGAGCTGGAGATCACCGACGTCAACAACGCCTACATCCGCGAAGGCGACATGCACTACGACGTGCTCGACGGGTGGTGGACCGACGCCGGTCAATTCGAATCACTCTATCGAGCCACGCAACTCGTCGCAACGCAACACGGGCTGTAAATCGAAAGTGCATCAGCGCATTCCGGGGGACGTGACATCGAAATGAAAGCGGTCATTCTTGCGGGAGGGCTCGGGACTCGCATCAGCGAGGAGACCCTGCTTCGGCCGAAACCGATGATCGAGATCGGGGGGAAGCCGATGCTCTGGCATATCATGAAGACATACTCCGCTCACGGGATCAATGACTTCATTATCTGCTGCGGCTATAAAGGCTACATGATCAAGGAGTACTTCGCGAATTACGGGCTCCACATGTCGGATATCACCGTAGATCTGCGTTCGGGGAATACGACGATAAACGAAACCTCCGTTGAACCGTGGTCGATCACGCTCGTGGATACCGGCGAGAACACCATGACTGGGGGGCGCCTAAAACGCGTTGCACGCTATCTGGCAGGCGAAGAAACATTCTGTTTCACCTACGGAGACGGCGTTTCGAATATCGATGTGACAAAACTGGTCGCGTTTCATCGGGAGCGCGGCCTTTTAGCGACCATTACGGCGATTCAGCCGCCCGGCCGCTTCGGCGTTCTCAAATTGGACCGCGACCTGGTGACCGGATTTACGGAGAAGCCCGAAAACGGGGGAGCATGGATTGACGGCGGCTACTTCGTTCTGTCGACAAACGTTTTAGAGTACATCGAGGACGACACGACCATTTGGGAACGAGAGCCCCTCGGGCACTTAACCTCTCGCGGACAGTTAGCCGCCTACCAGCATACGGGTTTCTGGCATCCGATGGATACGTTGCGCGATAAGAACGTACTCGAAGAACTCTGGGCCAATCCATCGTGCCCGTGGAGAGTTTGGCGTTGAATCCTACGTTTTGGCGCGGCAAATCCGTGCTGGTTACCGGACATACCGGATTCAAAGGCAGCTGGTTCTGCCTTTGGCTGCAGCAACTCGGTGCCAACGTCGTTGGCGTCGCGCTCGATCCTAATACGGAGCCAAGTCTCTTTCTCGAAGCAGATGTGGCGCGCAACATGACATCCCATCTTGCAGACATTCGGGACTTAGACGCGCTGACCCGCATTATCCGCAGTTCGTCGATTGAGATCGTCTTTCACCTTGCGGCTCAGTCTCTGGTCCTTCCATCGTATCGCGACCCGCTGGAAACCTACTCTGTAAACGTGATGGGAACGGCCACGATTTTAGAAGCAATTCGAAGCACCAATTCCGTCCAAGCCTGCATTAGCGTCACGAGCGACAAGTGTTACGAGAACCGCGAATGGGAATGGCCCTATCGTGAAAGCGACCCTCTAGGTGGTCACGATCCGTATTCATCGAGCAAAGCGTGTGCCGAGATCGTTACGGCGGCCTTCCGCAGCTCATATTTCGTCCATCCGGGGGAAAGCGGTTACTCGGCAATTGCCAGTGCGCGTGCCGGGAACGTCATCGGGGGAGGTGACTGGTCGGCTCACCGCCTAGTCCCGGACATTATCCGCGCCCTCCTCTCGGATCTGGCTATTCCTCTGCGCAGTCCCGGTTCCGTGCGTCCATGGCAGCACGTGCTCGAGCCGCTTTACGGGTACCTCAT
>DAHUXY010000282.1 GCA_027315505.1 Vulcanimicrobiota bacterium
CATCGCCCTCGCTCACCCGAGCACGCAACTCCAACGAGAAAGTCCCAACGCGACGCGCGAAACGCTAGCGTGCGGCGTTGTTAGATGTGGTCGGTGCTCCAGATGCCGTCGGC
Organism: Vulcanimicrobiota bacterium; assembly: GCA_027315505.1. Lineage (GTDB taxonomy): Bacteria > Vulcanimicrobiota > Vulcanimicrobiia > Vulcanimicrobiales > Vulcanimicrobiaceae > DAHUXY01. Next base: position 114 of record DAHUXY010000282.1, read on the forward strand.
GGATGACGGAGAGGCGGCCGTAGCCAGCCATTTTTTTGCCACCGCGCTCAGCGGTGCGGCCATGAAGATTGCGTCGCGACGTTTGCGTACGGAGCCGCGGGGCAACAGTTCGCGGGCGCCGTCGGGCGGTAACCAGCCGACGATGCGGCGCAGATCGCCCGCGGCGGCGCGTAGTAACGCCGGAAGGAGAGCTGCGGCTTCGTCGTCGGCGACGCCGAATTCGTCGATGATGTATGCATCGTGCTCGGGAGCGCGGACGCCCAGAACGTATGCCGCGATGCTACGGCCGCGACGCAGGACGAGATTGGTCTCCACGCCGGCTGTATGTTCGGATCCGTGACGAGTTCGCAAGCGGATCCAATCCCACACGAGCGGGGTGCGGAGCATCGCCCAAGGGCGGATTCCCTGCGATAGATCGAAGCAGCGTCGCACGCCGCTCCAGTCCCGGTCCTCGAGACGGGCGACTTCGATGCGCACGTCGGCGAGCGTGTCTGCGCGCAGCGAGATTGCGCGCGAGGGCAACTGCGTGAAGCCGAGTTCTTCGTAGAAGTGCGGGCGGATGTCGGAGAAGAGATACGCGAAATCGTCGCCGTCGTTGCGAGCGCGATCGAGGAGCATCGCGAGCATTGCGCTGGCATAGCCTCGGCCGCGAAAGTGCTCCGGGGTAAAGACGGCTCCGATGCCGACGCCGCGCAGGCTCCGCTGCTGCCATCGGATCGTGCGCTGATAGCGTTTGAACGACGCGAGTAACTGGGGTCCGTCGTAGAGACCGAACGTTTTGTAGTGACGCTTGCCGTAGCCGCTCGCCGCGATTTCGAGGGTTTGCGCGACGTAAAGATCCATGTCGCGGCGACCCGCCCATAGGTGGGCGCTCAGGGGGAGGACGTCTCGGGCGTAGTCCGGCGGCGCGATTTCGACCAGCCGCATGGCTAAATGACGACCGTTCCCGGCAAGCGAACGGCTCGGAGTTCTTCCAAGAATTCCGGAGCCGTGACGCCTCTGGTGGCGCGGCCCGACGCGGTCACGAGCGCGCTCTTCCGCGCGCGACGCAGCGCGTAAATGAACGCCCTGCGTTCTTGCGCGTTGTAGTGGTCGCGCGCTTTGCTGCGATGCATGTAGTAGGTGAACTTCGCCGTGCGAGAGGCGGTCGCGTCACCGACGTTATCTTTGGGCACGATGCCGTATTTGGGGCTAAACAGAAACGTGTCCGGTACGTACCAACGCGGGAACGATCCGGCGCGGGCATCGGCGATGACGACGTGATCGAACTCCAAACCGCGCGCCGCATCGATGCTCAGGATGCGCACGAAACGCTCGTCGCCGTTCGTATCGCTGGTTTCGAGCGTACTCTCCGCTCGCAACGCGACGCTCTCCAGCAGATCGCCGAGGGTGGCGCCTGGCATCGCCGGCAGGAGCGCGCAAAGGCGGCTATGGAGGCTTGCGAGGATGTGCTCCTGCGCGAGCGCACGGGCACTGCCGGGGGCACCCGCGCGCGCCAGCCCGTCGTTCCAGACGCGTTCGATCCACCGATCGAGCGGCTGCGTGCCGAGCGCGGCGATCCATTGGTTGCGGAGATCGCGAAAATGCCGGACGCGGGTGCGAGCGATTGCGTTGAGGTCGGCGTCCCGATCGCCGCGCGTCACGTTCCAGCCCAAGCGCACGTGGCGTTTCGGATCCCAGCGGCTGGGACGAACGAGCGGTGCCGCGTCCGCTTCGGCAAGCAAAAGCGTGGTTTGAGCATCGCTCGGCTCGGAGCAGAGCAGTGCCAGGGTGCTGTCGCTCAACGCCATAGGGGGAATCGAAAGGGTCCGCAGCATCCAGTCGTGACGGAAAGGATCCCAGACGTTCCAGAGCAGCGCGAGCGCGTCGAGAGCTCGCGGATCGGTGAAGACATTGAAATCCCCGCCGGTTTGGCTGGGGATCTCGCGGTCCAGAAGTGCCGATTCGTAGGCGTGTACGTCGCATACCGAGCGAAAGAGCAGCGCGATGCGGTTCGCGGGCGTGCCTTCGGCCAACCGGGCTCTGACCCACTCCGCGATCGTTACGGCTTCGTGTTGCGGCGATTTTGCGCGGTGCACGTGCAACGCCGGCTCCACGTCGCGCGCGTCCGGTTTCTCGTGCGAGGCGCACAACTGACGCGCCGCGAGTTCGAGTGCGATCGGCGAACGCACTTGGGAGCGCAGCATAAACGTTTGCGAGGCGCTCGCGAACGTCGCTTCGGGCCGGGCTCCGCGAAACGATCCCAGCGTTGAGGACGCGTCGCCTGCGAAGGTCACGCCGGTGAGCTCGTCTCCGAAAATTGCGCGCAGGAGCGCGAGATCGTTCGCGCCCAGTTCTTGGGCATCGTCCAAACATGCGTAGCCGATCTCCGCGCGCAAGGTGGCCCCGAGTGCCGGGTTGCCGGCCGCGAGCGCCAGCGCGCGCGCGACGGCCTCGGTCGGCGTAAGGAGGCCGCTATCGGCTAAGCGATCGACGTACGTCCGGTAGAGTTTGGCGAGGATTTTCGATAGATCGATCTCGCGACGATGCTGCCGCGCCAACTCTTTGTCGCTGACGTCGAGCGAATCGCGATACGTATCCTTGGTGGCGTGGAGCAATTCGGGGTGTGCGAAGTTCGGTGGTTTTGCGTAGAACGCCGTCGCCGCGGCGAGCGAATCTTCGAGGAATGAGGCCGGTGCGATCCCCGCGTTGCGCAGCTTGCCGAAAAGACGAAAAGCCGAATCGAGAAAGCGCGCAGGGGAGCGGAGGCCGGGAACCTCCGGATCGATTTCGAGCCGCGTGAATTCGTCCCATTCCAAGGCCAACAGCGGGATCGCTGCGGCTTCGAACACCTGAGCCGCGTCGACGTCGTCGATCGGCCGCGATGCGGCGTTTGCCGCGCGCAGGACCGACCATGCCAAGATGCCGATCGCGGCAGAAGCGTCGCCCGCCAACGGTTGCGCCCGGGGGAAGAGCGTTTGCGCGCGCGCCCGGCGCGCCTCGAGCGCCCTGCTCTTACCGGTCCCGGGTGCCCCGATGATGGCGATGCATGCCTCGAACGACCCTTCGACGGCGGCGCGCTGCTCGATAGTGAGGTCGCAATCCGTCATCGTCCGAACTTCTCTCGTTCCGCGTGAGGACGCTGGGAGCAGGCAATTTTGTAGGCGCAATACGTGCACGCCGAGGGATCCGTCGTGACCGCGAACGATTCGATCGATCCGTCCGTCAATTCCGTGCAGATTTCGATCATCCGCGTTCGCGCGCGTTCGAGTACGTCGATGCCGATCGTCCCGACGGTGGCTTCGCTACGGCGCGCTTGCGTGGCGGGAACCGGCACGACCTCGAGGACCACCGGTTCGACGTCGAGCATCGCGTCCTTTAACGGCAGCAGCGCGAGGCGCGTTACGCGGTCGCCTTGCTCGGTGCGCGCCCAATAGTAAAACGGCAATTGAAAGTCTTTGAACGCGCGGACTTTCTCGAGATATTCGCCGGCGGTCGCGGCGATGGCGCCGGTTTTATAATCGATCACGCTCACGTTTCCGGTGCCGTCGTCGCGATCGAGGCGATCGATAAAGCCGACGAATGCATGGCCGCCGAGATCGAGATTAGCCGGGAGCTCGCGCCCGATGACGGTGAACGGCGCCCGGCGGCTCTGCGCGACGAGCCAGTCGACGTAGCGTTGAGCCGTGCGCTGCGCTCGGCGTAATTGAAGCTCGACCTCGATCGCGCTATCGAAATCGTCGCGATGTTGCGCGAAGGCGCGATCGATATCCTCGACGATGCGCGCTCGCATCAGTGCTTCGCCGGCGTCGCCCGGGCGCGGGAACTCCTCGTGAAAATGTTCGAGAGCGAGGTGGAAGGCGGTGCCGTAGAACGACGCGGAGGAGCCCGGGTCTTCGACCGCGGCGCACACGTAACGGTAGTACCACTTTCGCGGGCACTCGGCAAACGCGTTGAGCGCGGAGGCGCTGAAGTGTTGTTGCCGGGCGCGAATGCCCGCGCGCGGATCGGGGGCTTGAGATTCTTGCAGCGAAAGATGGAGTTCGGCCGCCGCCGCTTGCGGCCCGGGCTCGGCATCGCGCTCGAGTGCGAAAGCGGTGACGACGGCGTCGCGCAACGCCGCCGTATCGTCCGGTACGTCGTTCGAGAGCGCGCGCAAACGTTCCACGAACCTCAAAACCGCATCGCGTTCGGCGGTCGGCAGGGCGAGCCGTGCGCCCGCCAGAGCATCGAACAGCGGCCCGATGTGCGGCGTCAGCGCGGCGTACGCGGCGGCGGCGTCGTGTGGAATGCCGGAGTACGGCGAGCGGATCGCGCGCATGAGACGAGCGTCGCCGGCATGGCTGAGCCAAGCGAGGACGTCGTCGACGAAGGCGCGAGCGTGGGCGGATATGGGCACGGCTGATGGATGTTAGTGGTCGCACCAGGCGCCCCTGCATCGTGCGTGTAACCGCTGCCATATGCGTCGCATCATCGTCGGTATTAGTGGAGCGAGCGGGAGCGCCTACGGCTTCATGGCGCTCCAAGCATTGCGAGCGATCGGGGGCGTCGAGACGCACTTGGTGCTCAGCTCCGCATCGAAGCGCACGATCGCGCTCGAGACCGATATGGCTCCCGAGGATTTCGAAGCGCTCGCCGACGTCGTGCATCGGGACGACGATCTGGCGGCGGCGATCTCCAGCGGTTCGTTCATCACCGACGGGATGTTGGTGATCCCGTGTTCGATGAAGTCGGCCAGCGCGATCGCGTATTCGATGAATTCGAACTTGCTCGTGCGGGCCGCGGACGTCTGCCTCAAGGAGCGGCGGCGCGTGGTGCTGATCGTTCGCGAAACGCCGTTGCATCTAGGCCACCTGCGCACGCTCGCTCAACTCGCCGAAATCGGCGCGACGATCCTGCCGCCGATTCCCGCGATGTACGCGAATCCCACCAGCGTCGACGATATTATCGCGCATACGGTTGGGAAGGCGCTCGATCAGTTCGGCATCGCGAACGAACTCTTCAAGCGCTGGCGCTCGCCGGAGAAATAGACTACGCGCGCTCGACGAGTTGGCGCGCGAGCTCGATGTCCGAGATGCGATCCACGTTGACGGCGCACTCGGCAAACGGCGAAACGATCGCCCGCGCGTGGGCCCCGAGGAGCATCGAGGCCCGCTCTTCGGCTTGCTCGACCGTCAGACGACCGGTAGCATAGCGCAACAAGACGTCCCATCCGAACAGGCCCGCCAGCGCCAGCGGATTCTTTCGGGCGGCGCCCAAGCGTTCGATGAAGCGTTCGAGTTGGGGCATGGCGCGCGGCCTGAGCGCGACGAGGCCGGCGCCGCAGTACGTGCCGTTGCGAAAACGTGCCCACGTATGGGGGATTTGAGGAAAATGCGCTTCGTGGTTGAGGCGCTCGACGCACCCGTATCCGACGTCGCCATCCGCAGCGCGCGCGCGTTCGACGAAATCTTCGACGGCGGGGACGGAGAGAACCGGCAGATCCGACGCGCTGACCAGAACGATCGCGTCGGGATCCAACCCGGCCAGCCCACTGCGCAGACTCTCGCGGATGTGTTTGCCGTCGATGCGAAAGTCGTCGGCGAGCGCCAGCGCGGGGTGAGCGTGGGTGCGCTCCGGGGCGACCACCACGATACGGCCGATCGACGGCGAGGCCCGCAACGCCGCGAGCGTGCGCGCAACCAGAGCGACGCCGCCGACGGTGACGAACGCTTTGTTCGCGGCTCCGGGCTGGGATGCGGCTAGCGCATCTTCCGGGCCGCCGGCCAACACGACCGCCGTCGTCATGCCGCCCTCCATCCCGGCGTCGGCGCGAACCGGGTCTGATATGCCGCATAGCCTTCGGGTAAGGCGAGCCGCTTCGCAACGGACGCAATGGCGGACGCTTCGGGCGCCAGGCTGAAAACGGCCGACCCGGAGCCGCAGAGGAGCGCGTTGGTTGCGCCGGCAGCGCGCAGCGCGTCGATCGGCAGAGCAACCTCGGGCGTCGCGCTTGCGATCGGATCGTGAAAATCGTTGGTCAGGAGCGGTTCCAGCGTGCCGAAGTCGCCGCGCTGAAGCGCCTCGAGAGCGCGAAGGCTCGCCGATCCGGCCCGCGGACGGGTTGGCCGCGGGGATGCATCCAAGCGAGCGTATGCATCGCGGGTGGAGATCGCGACGGGCGGCTTGACGATCAGGACGTGCCAATCGGGAAGCGGGCCGGCGGCCGTGACGCGCTCTCCCGTGCCTTCGACGAGCGCTCCGCTCCCACAGAGAAAGAAGGGGACGTCGGAACCGAGCGCGCGCGCGATCGCCATATAATCCCGGTCGCCCAGCGCGCCGAACGCGCCGGCCATGGCCGCTTGCAGAACGGCCGCGGCGTCGCTCGAACCCCCGCCCAGGCCCGCTTGCACCGGCGTGCGTTTGACGAGGTGCACCGCATAGGGCTGCGAGAGTCCCAGCGCGCGAACGGCGCGCGCGGCGAGATTATCCTCGCCCGCCAGTGTCGCGTCGTCGCAGGAAAAGGTAAACCGTTCGCTCGCTTCGACACGCAGCGTATCGCCGAACGCGATCGGCACCATCAGCGAGCGAAGCGTGTGGTAGCCGTCTTCGCGGCGGGAGAGAACTTCGAGCGTGAGGTTGATTTTCGCGGGGGCGTCGATGACGAATGGCACCCGTGGTTCGTTGTGTCTTTACCGGTCGCGACCCTTTCCGTACAGCCGGCAAACGATCGGACTACTAGAGGGGCGCCCCGTCGAAGGGCGTAGAGCATTCAGATCATGACGCCGAGCTACGACGCGCAGCGAAACGAATTTTGCGCTTACGTCCTTCCCGAGTCGCAGACGCCGTACGGCATGCTCTTGGGGAATTACAAGTCGTACGCTCAGTCAACCGCGAAGGGCGGCGTGCGCGGGCTGTGGGATGCCGATTCCGATCGCATCATCTTCGGGACGCATCAATTGGCGTATCGGCTGCGAGATTCGAACCAAACCCTCTTCCCGCACCAAATCGTTCGCGAATTCACGTTTCTTCCATACGCGCAGATTTCGGAATTCACGCTCGAGAATCGCCTGCACGTTACCGAGGCGTTTTACGTGCCGTTCGGCCCCAAGTTCGACCGAGCCGTCTCCTTCGTCGTCGACATCACGTTCTACAACCCCGGCAGCCAAGCGGTTGAAGTTGCGGCGTTCCCGTGGGCGCTCCTGGTCGGGCAACGCTTTTACGGCGAGTCCGAGAACGACATGCAGGCGTGGTCGAGCGGCGATTTCATCGTTTCGCGGAACACGGAGACGGGCGGCGAGCGCTGGTGGGGCGGCTCGCGCCAGCCCGTCGCGGCCGAACTCTCGTTGCGCGAAACGGTGCTGCTGGAGAATATGCGCCGCGGCGGCTTGATATCGGGCGAAGAAGACGCCATGGGAGCGTTTGCGCGGGAAGCGCAGCGAGCCGAGGACCTGCGCGCGAAACGCATTTTCGGAGCCTTCGAATATCACATCCGCATCGAGGCCGGCGCGCGGCAATCGCTGCGCTTGGCCGTCGTCTTTCATAAGGACGGCACCGAAAAGAGCAAACCGGTACTCCAGGCGCTCCTCGCCGACACTCGCGCCCTGCACGATACGCAGCGATTTTACAGCGAACGTCTAGCCGACGCCCGATTCATGACGCCGTCTCCGCTCGTAAGCCGCGGCGTGGTGTGGGCCAAAGCCAACATGCTGCGGATCGTCAAGGAGTATCCGCAGGGATGGGGATCCACCAATTCCCCGCCCTCCGACATTCTGGTCTCTCGCGACACGTCGTGGTTCGTTCATGGTTTTGACTACTTCATGCCGCAGTTCAGCCGCGACGCGCTCGAGGTCTTCAACGACGCCGTGGACGAGTCGGGGCTCATGATCGAGTATGTCCGCGGCGTCAACGGATTCAAGACCGCGTACGATCTCAATATCAACGACGACACCCCGCTGCATCTGATCGCGATGCTTCACCATTATAATGCGACGCTGGATCATCAATGGATCCGGGACCGCATCGGCCTCATTATCAAGATCACCGACTATATGCTCACGCAACGGGACGATCGGGGGTTGTTGTTCTGTCGCGCCAAGGGCGTGGATATGTTCGGGATCTCGTCGTGGCGCAACATCATCCCCTATTACACCCTCGACGGGGCGGTTACGGAAATCAATGCGGAGGGCGTCTTCGCGTTGGAGGCCGCGGCCATGCTCTGCGCCGTGGCGGATGAATCCGGCCACTGGGAGCGCTATTCGCAAGAGGCGCGGACGTTGCGCGAAGCGATGATGGACTATCTGTTCAACGACGATACCGGAGCGTTCGTACTAAACTACGATCAAGATAAAAATTATCAGGACAGCTTCACCTCGGACGAGGTGTTCCCGGTACTTTTCGGCGTAGCGGACGCCGCGCAACGGCGCGTGATTCTCGAACGTCTGCACGAAAGCGATTTTGTGACGCCGGTGGGGTTGCGCACGATCTCGACGGCGGATTCGTGGTATTTCCCCTCGCATGGATTCGGGTTGCTCGGTGGGGTCTGGCCGGATTTAACGCTATGGTACGCAGTCGCGCTGGCGCGAAACGGGATGGTCGATCGCGCCGTCCATTTTTTGGATATCATCTACGAGGCGATGGAGGCCGGCAGCTCGCGCAATACGGTGCCGGGCGAGTTCGGCGAATGGTTCGACGGCGGATCGCTCAGCAATCGCGGGATGTATCTCTCGCCGTGGACCAGCGCGAAATACTTGTGGGCGGTTGCCGAGACGATCGGCGGACTAGACGGCTATCGCACCAGCGGCCGTCCGCATCTCGCCCCGATGCGTCCCGCAGGTTGGTCATGGATGGCGGCGGCGCGCGTGCATTGGGGCGGCCGGCTGTGCAGTTACGTCATCGATCTGAAGAACGAAACGATCTACGCCGACGTGCCGGAACTCTCGGCCGAAGATCCCTTTCGGTGCGTATTCGCCGGCCGGGACGTGAGCGACGAGGTGACGCTCTCGCCGGTTGAAGTCGGAGCGATCGCATTCGAACATGAAAGCGGAACCGTGCGCATCTTCGTCTGCAACATGCTCGATGCCGCGCGAAACGTCGTGGTGGAGTTTCGTGGCCACACCGTGCGCATCGATATGGCGCCGGGAGAATTGCGAGAAGTCGGGCCGTCCGAAGACGGCGCTGAAAGGCGGTTCCGCGCCGGGCATTTCGATGCGTCGAAGCTCGTTTCGCGTGCCTGAACGTCCCGAAACGCAGATCGTGGAAGACCCGATCAGCGGCGACATCGCACTGCAGTCTCGCGTCCGCGGGCAGCGCCCGAACGAATTTCGGCACGAGGATGAAGCCGGCTGCCCCTTTTGCCCCGGTGCGGAGTCGCAGACCCCCAAAGAGATCGCGTCGGTCGTGGACGGGAGCGGCGCCTGGTTGGCGCGCGCTTTCCCCAATAAATACCCGGCCGTCACGCCTCCCGACGGCGACCACGAGCTGATCGTGGACTCAACCGCGCACGCCGAGGAACTGACCCGGGCCGGTGTTGGGCTGTGGCGGGAGCGCCAGCGCGCCGCGCTCGGCCGTTATCCGAACGCGATGCCCGTGCTGTTCAAAAACAGCGGCGAGTTGGCGGGCGCGACGATTCGCCATCCGCACACGCAGCTGATTACCCTGAGCCGCCCGATTCCGCGCTGGGAGCGCTTGCGCGCTCGCGCCTTAGCGTATTGGGAGCGGAACGCCGCCTGCGTGTGGTGCGAGGATGCTCGGCAAGCGCGATCCGAGGGCCGCTCCGTCGAGACCGCGGCCCGCATCGCCGCTTACGTCCCTTCACGGTCGCGCTACCCTTCGCTCCTGCGCTTCGTCCCGCTGCGCTGCTCGGCCGCCTTCTCCGAAGCCGATGACGACGAACTGGATGATTTCACGGCGATGGCGCGGCGGGCGATCCGCGGGCTGAACGGATCGGCGTTCAACATCTTCTTCGAGGGAGATCCGAACGGACCGCCCGGGGCATCCCATTGGCACGTCGACCTGGTCCCGCGCGAGAGCACGTTTGCCGGATTCGAGCTTGCAAGCGGGCTCCACATCACCAGCGGGACCCCGGAGGAGTCTGCGGAGCGTTGGCGCCGAATGATGGCCTAGCCCATCATGCTCGAACCATCAAAACGGCTTCCGACCCTCGTTCTCTTAGCCGGTATCGTCGTGCTGCTGATCGCTATTGCCCTTGGCGAGCACATGGGCGAGCAGGTGCTCGGCCAGGCATCGGATCACGCGGACCTCACGCAGATTCGGATCACCCCCGCGCCGGAGCAGACCAGCGCGCCGTACGGCCCGGATTGGAAGCGGTCGTCCACCCTTTCCGCGGCGTCCGACCCGGGATTCCCCGATCCGCGGATACCGCCCGTGCCGCTACCGACGCGCCCTCCCGCTCCGAGCCCGACGCCTTCCCCCCGGCCGGGCCCGACCCTAAATCCGAATATCCCAATTTGGCGTCAGACACCGATTCCGACCGAAACGCCCGCCGGCCAGACCCCAGCTCCTTCGGCCTCGCCGGCAGCCTCGCCGACGCCGACACCGACCCCCTGAGATTGTCACTAATGTACTTATTGGATTAGGCTGCTAGGATAGGGACATGGAACAGCAGACCGGTACCGCCACCGTCAAGCGCGGGCTCGCGCAGATGCTCAAGGGCGGCGTCATCATGGACGTCGTGACTCCCGAACAGGCCGTGATCGCTCAGGAGGCCGGGGCCGTGGCCGTGATGGCCCTCGAGCGGATCCCCTCGGATATTCGTGCCATGGGCGGCGTCGCGCGCATGAGCTCGCTGGAACTCATCCAGGGAATCATGGATGCCGTAACGATTCCGGTGATGGCCAAGGTGCGTATCGGCCATTTCGCCGAGGCGCAAGTGCTGCAATCCATCGGCGTCGATTACATCGACGAATCCGAGGTGCTCACCCCGGCCGACGATCTGTATCATTGCGATAAGCAAGCCTACACGACGCCGTTCGTGTGCGGAGCTCGGGATTTGGGCGAGGCCCTGCGTCGCATCGCCGAAGGTGCCGCCATGATCCGCAGCAAGGGCGAGGCCGGCAGCGGAAACATCGTGGAGGCCGTTCGCCACATCCGCGCCATCACGGACGCCATCGCGATGCTGACCGTGTCTCCCAAGGAAGAATTGGTCGCCCGAGCGCGCGATATCGGTGCGCCGCTCGAATTGGTCGCTGAGGTTGCCCGAACCGGAAAGCTGCCGGTCGTACTCTTCTGCGCGGGCGGCGTTTCGACGCCTGCCGATGCCGCACTGATGATGCAACTCGGAGCCGAAGGCATTTTCGTCGGCAGCGGAATCTTCAAATCCAACGATCCCAAGAAGTTCGCTCGCGCGATCGTCGATGCGACGACGCATTACACGGACGCGAGCGTGGTTGCCGCGGCCTGCCGGTCGTTGGGAACTTCGGATGCGATGCCCGGCTTGGATATCCGCAAACTTCCGGAATCCGAATTGATGGCCGGGCGCGGGAACTAAACCGGTGTCGGCGCTCGTCGGCGTGCTCGCGCTGCAGGGTGACGTCCAGGAGCATATGACGGCCCTCGGCCGCGCCGGCGCGCGTGCCTTGGCGGTCAAGACGCGGGGCGAACTCGACCGGGTCGACGGCTTGGTGATCCCCGGCGGCGAGTCGACGACGGTGATGAAGTTGCTTTCGCGATTCGGATTGGACGATGCGATCGTCGCGCGGGTTCGCGCCGGGATGCCCCTATGGGGCACGTGCATGGGCATGATCGTGGCGGCCAACGACGTCGCGGGCCTCGACCAGCCGACCCTGCGCTTAATCGACATCACCGTTCGGCGCAATGCCTTTGGCCGGCAAAACGAATCGGCTGAAGTCCCGCTTTCAATTCCCGTTCTCGGCGAGCAGCCGTTTCCGGCGATTTTCATCCGGGCACCGTGGATCGAGCGGGTCGGCCCGGGCGTCGAAGTGCTGGCCACATACGAAGGACACGGCGTGATGGTGCGCGCGGCCAACGTTCTCGCGACGTCGTTTCATCCCGAACTCACCGGCGATTCGCGCGTTCACCGCTACTTCTTAGAGATGCTCGGCGCAGTAGGGATGGATACCTCGGCCGCATAAATCCCGGGGAGATGAGTTCGCAAGCGGCCTCCCGGGGCGCGGAAGCGACCGGATTTCAAGGCGAGATACCGCCCGTCGAGCCGTTGCTCGGTGAGGTGATTAGCACGCTTGCGCTCGCAGCTCACGCATATCTTGCCGATAACGATGGCCGAGAACCCGACTTGCCCTCTGCGGAGATCGCGATCGACGTCGCTTCCAGCGCGTTCGAACGCGTCAAAGAGAGGTTGCGCTCCGACGAACGGTTAGCGCTAACCCAGATGCTCACGGAAACCCGGTTGATCTTTGTACGAAAGCGAGGCGTCTAAATGCCTCGCTTTCGCGCTTTCACGCCCCGACCCACTCGCGCGACCTTCGAGGGAGGCCCACGATCGTGAGCGAGGTGCTCGTCCTCAACTTTACCTATGAGGCGCTGAATATCACGAGTTTTCAGCGCGCGGTGAAGCTGCTGTTCTCCGGCAAAGCCGAGATCGTCCACAATCGAGAACGCATCCTCGCATCGACCAGCTACGAAATGCGCATGCCCTCGATTATCCGGATGCTCTACTATATCCGGCGACCGATGCAGCGAGTCGCTCTAACGTAGAAAAACGTCCTGCTGCGCGACGATCATCTGTGCCAATATTGCGGGATTCGCGGCGAGCGATTGATGACCGTCGATCACATCGTTCCCAAAAGCCGCGGCGGGCCGTCCACGTGGGAGAACCTCGTGTGCGCGTGTATGCGCTGCAATAACCGCAAAAACAATCGCACGCCGGATGAAGCGAACATGGCGCTGCGCCGCAAGCCTCGCCAACC
>DAHUXY010000284.1 GCA_027315505.1 Vulcanimicrobiota bacterium
GCCTCCGGCGAATAGACCGCCAGCGGCCGGCGCGCGGCGCTGAGGGCGCCTACGCCGTTGGGTCGGGGCCTGTGAGGGAGGAGCGGAGCCAGGATGGCGGGAGCGACGACGAACGGAGCAATTTTTTCGCAGGATGCGAAAAAATGGGCGTCCCCGTCCCAACGGTGTAGGCGCCTTCAGCACCGCGCGCCGGCCGCTGACGTTATTCGCCGGAGGCTTTGGTGCGGGCGTCGATGGCGGTGATGTTGCGCGGGGCGACGTCGATGGTGGCGATCTCGGGCAAGTCTTCGGCTGCGAAGGCGGCGTCTTCTTTGAGTTTGCGGCCTTGCGGTAGGAGGCGGCCTTCGTAGGTGGCGACGCCTTCGTTGAATGCGCCGACCGAGCGTTCGAGATGTTTGCCGATGTTGACGAGGCGTTCCGCGAAGCGCGTGGTGCGGTCGTAGAGTTCGCGTCCGATGGCGGCGATGCGTTTGGCGTTCTCTTCTTGTTTGACGGCTTGCCAGCCCATGGCGAACGAGCGTAGCAAGCTGATCAGCGAGAGCGGGCCGGCGATGAGCACGCCTTTATCGAGCGCGTATTCGATCAGGGTCGGGTTTTCGTTGAGGGCGGCGCTGAGAAAAGCTTCGCCGGGCACGAACAGGATGACGAAATCAGCCGAGCCTTCGGCGGTGTGGTAGTTGCGTTTCGAGAGCGCATCGACGTGGTCGGAGAGCGCGCGGGCTTGCTGGCGCGTGAGTTCGCGGCGCGCGGTTTCGTCGGAGGCTTCGAAGGCGGCTTGTAGCGCGTCGATCGGGGTCTTGGCATCGACGAAGACGCGCCGGCTCCCGGGGAGATTGATCGTCATGTCGGGGCGCGACGTGCCGGTTTCCAGCACGACGTTCTGCTGCTCTTCGAAATCGCAGTACGAGAGCATCCCGGCTTTTTCGACGACGTTGCGGAGCTGAATTTCGCCCCATTTGCCGCGCGTTGCGGGGTTGCGCAGTGCGGTGACCAGCGTTGAGGTGTGGGTCGAGAGCTGGGCGGTGGTGAGCTCGAGTTTTTCGGCGCGCGAGAGCAGCGAAGCGATCTGCTCTTTGAGGCCACCGGTATCGGCGTTGCGTTTGCTTTCGATCTCGCGTACGAACGCGTCGAACTCGGTGAGCTTTTGTGCGATCGGCGCGACGAGTTCGCCGACGCGTTCGCTCGCGCGCGAGGCGGTGGTTTCGCGCAGTTCGGTTTTGGTGCGTTCGAGCAGGGCTTCGATGGCGTGCTGTTGCTTCTCGGAGGTCTCGGCGAGCGTTGCTTGCAGGCCCGCGGCGAGCGCTTGGGCCGCGCTTGCAGCGCGTTCGGCATCGCTGCGGAGCTGTTCTTCGCGCTGCACGCGTAGTTGCGTTTCGTCGGCTCGCGCCAATGCCGCGGTGAGACGTTCTTGCGCGCGCACGAGCGCGCTCTGCGAAAGCGTGCGCAGCACGAGCGCGCCTATGGCGAAACCGATGCAGAGGGCAAGGATAGCGACCGCGATGGGATTCCCGATCACGGCGTCGGCGCTCCGACGTATTTGGTGAGGAACGCGAGCGTTCGCGTCCACGCGTCGTGCGCCGCAACGGCCACGTATGAAGCGCGCTGATCGTCGAAGAAGGCGTGGCCGGCGGTCGGATAGATGCGGATGTCGTTCGGCACGTGCAACGCGGCTTGAAAGGCGCGGACACCGGCGGCGGGGATGCTGGTGTCGCGTTCGCCGTAGCTGCCGCAGATCGGGACGTCGACAAAATCGGGCTCGATGCCGTCGACCGCGCCGTAGAAGGGCGCCGCGGTCGCAAAGACTTTGCCGTTGTCGATCGCTTGTTGCAGCACGATGTGGCCGCCCATGCAGAATCCCGTTACGCCGGTCTTGGCTTTGGGCGAGCGTTCTTTGGCCCATTCGGCCGCCGCGCGAATATCGCCGTCGTATTGTTGGCGATCGAGTTGTTGGTAGTAGGGGCGAAAGACGGCGATATCGGAGACGCCGTCGCCGCTGGGCGCTTTGAAGCGCGAATAGAGATTGGGCGCGATCGCAACGAAGCCGGCTTTTGCATAGCGCCGGACGACGTCGCGAATCGAGGTGTCCACGCCCCAAATGTGCATGACGACGACGAGCGTGGGTGTGGCGGCGTGCGCGTGGACCGGCCATGCGGCATAGGCGTCGATCGTCGTATCCGGGCGCTTGAGGGAGATGGATCGCGCGACGATGCCCGGATCGTCCGGCGCTACCAGCGGCGGATGCGTGCGGCCCAGCGTTTCAGCCATGGCGGCTCCAGTCGCGGCGGCCGCCCCGGCTGCGACCGAGATGCCCACAAACGCACCGCGCGAGAACTCCGGCGAAGTGGACTGCGTGGGATCGACCGGATCTTTCATACTGCCTATCTTCTTTTGTGTCGCCGCACTCACCCTCGCTAGAGGTTGGATCGAGCAGAAACGGGGAACGAAGCTCTCAACCGATTCCTTATGAGAGGTCCCCATGCACGTGAAGTCTCCTCTGCGCATTGCGGTCGCGCTTACCATGCTCGCCTTTGGGGCCAGCGCGTGCTCGAGCCCTCCATCGGCGAACACCGGCGCCGCGACCACGTCCGCATCCGCGACCAGCGCGCTGTACGATGCGTCGGCATTGCCGGCGGGGCCGCTCGGCCAGGAAATTCGGTTGGGCCACGACGTCATCGATAATCCGGCGAAGTACCTCAAGGGCGATGTGACCGCGAACATGACGTGCTCGTCGTGCCATATCGCCGCGGGAACCGTGCCGCGCGGCGCGTCGCTCGCCGGCGTGTATGCTCGCTTTCCGCAGTACAACAAGCGCTCGAAGCGCGTCATCGCATTGCAGGACCGCTTGGCGGAGTGTTTCCTCTATAGCATGAACGGCCGGGCCCCCGCCTACACGAGCAAAGAGATGATCGCGATGGTGGCCTATCTTGCATACATTTCGCGCGACGTTCCCGTCGGCGCGCCCAAGGCGAAGGCCGATAGTTTTGCCGTCACGGTACCGAGCACCGCGCCCGACGTCGCTAAAGGCGGCCAGTTGTACACCCAAAAATGCGCGACGTGCCACCAAGCCAACGGCGCGGGCGTGAGCGGAACGTTCCCTCCGCTATGGGGAGCGACGTCGTTCAACAACGGCGCGGGCATGGCGAAGTTGGCGAACATGACCGGGTTCGTCAAGTACAACATGCCGCAGAACGCACCCGGCACGCTCTCGGTTCAAGAAGCCTACGACATCTCGGCGTTCGTCCTCTCGCATCCTCGCCCGAAGTTCAAGGGCTCGGCGCTCATGTCGTCGCCGCCGCTGCCGGCCAAGTTCTTCTAGCGCTCCAGCATCGCGAGGAAGGCGTTCGCGACCGGCGGTAGCGCGCGGTCATGGGCGGTGACGATGCGGAAATCGCGATCGAGGGAGAGATCCTCGATCGGTAGCGCGCGCACGCTGCCCAGGGCGAGGGCGCGTTCGACCGCGAGTTCGGAGAGGATCGCGACCCCCCAGCCG
>DAHUXY010000011.1 GCA_027315505.1 Vulcanimicrobiota bacterium
AAATACCACTGTACCGAATGATAAGCCATTGGGCACTCTCCCAAGATAACCGAGCCTCCGGTCCTTCAACGATAGATCGATTCGCTGCCTAACGCGCGCCTCAATTCGCGGCGATGATAGCACCGCCTGCGACAGCTCGCAGTGCAGACCGACGACGGAGGCCGGCCAAGGGTCCCACGTTGCGGCCGTCTGCCGTCGAAGGTCGGCGCACGTGGAAAGAGAACGGGCCCCCGCACGCTTCCCCGGCGGATCGGGTGTGCGGTCACTGGAGGTCTCGATGACGCAGCGGGTGGGATGGATTTCCCGGGCACGATTGATCCAAGGCGTTCTTGCAACCGGCGCACTCGCTGCGTGCGGCGGTGGAGGCGGAGGCTCGATGCCGAGCCCGATTGCCACGCCGACGCCGCTTACCGGGCTCTGCGTTCCGCTTCCGACGACGAGCGCCGGGCGCTACGGATTAGATGCCGTCCTCACGCACCCGGCGCTGCGGCACCTCGACAAGCAGTGGTTGCTCGATACGTTCGACGTCGCGCCGGCGCTTGAAGCGCTCCATCGGCGCTACCTGAGCGTTTCGTGCGGACAGGTGCAGCAGGGAAACACGATCACGTCGATTCCAAGCTCGGGAATCTGCATCACCTCGCCCGGGACGTACACGCTCGGCGGGCCCATCACGTGGAGCCCGAACGCGAGTGCGACCGCCGCGATAACGATTCAGGCGAGCAACGTCACGCTCGATCTCGGCGGCTACACGTTATCGGCAGCGATCGCCGATAAGAGCGCACAGATCAGCGCCATCAGCGTCGTAGGGCCGGTCGACAACGTCACGATCGCCAACGGCACCCTCGCGTCGTTTACCGAGCACGGGGTTTTTGCCTCGGGCGTCTGCGGCCTCGCCGTCTCGAACCTCACGGTCACGGGCCTCTGTATGCAAAACCTCAACGTGCGCGAGCTCACGCCCAGCGGCATTCTCGCTATGAACGGGCAAGATGTTGCGATCGCCAATTGCAGCGTCACGAATATGAATGTCACGACCGATGCGAGCGCGGGCTTTCAATTGGTCTCGACGAATCTCTCGACAATTACCAATTGCACGGCAAACGCACTTACGAATAACGACGGCGGCGTGCAAGGTTTCAGCTATCTCGGCTGCGCCTACGTGACGACGACAGGCTGCACAGCTTTGGCGCTTCAGTCGTTTTTCCACAGCAACGTGCTGACATCAGGGCATACGACGATCGGCTTCCTACCGACATTCTGCAATAATTTAGCGTTTCAGAATTGTTCCGCGGCCGATATCACCGGGTGCTGCGACGACGCACATGGAATGTCGTTCTTTCTCTGTTGGTTGAGCAGCGTTCAAAGCTTCAGCGCGACGCGCGTTCTTGACGGTTCCAACGACCTCGCAACGCATCCCGCCTCCGGAGCAAAAGCGACCGGGCTTGAAGTCTATAGTTTGGGAGGCATTACCGCGACGGATTGCACTGCGAATGACATCCGCGCGATTAACCCCGAGGATTTGCAAGCTGCAGGCTTTAGCTCGTGGGGACCCGCGATCGGCTTCACCAATTGCAACGCATCGAACGTATCGGTGGAGAACGATAACCAGGTGCCCGATATGCGCGGAATCGGTTTTGGCTGGGCTCCTGACCCGCGCCCCAACTTTAAGAATACCGTTGCGTCGAACGTCACCTATCTCGACTGCAACGCCGCGAACTGCGACGTCGGTTTCGACACGTGGGACCACGTCAATTCAACGTGGACCGGTACCACGCATACGAATTGTACGATCGGCTATCTCGTCGAGCCATTACTGACGGTGCGAATCGTGTCCTGCGACCCGTGCTCGGAGTGCCTCACCCCGATTCCGAACCAGCCGCTGTATAATGCCGCCGCCGGCAACACCTACCCGAGCACGTAACGCTTACGGGGTCGCGGGGAGCGACGGCGGCTGCGCCCGCTCGCCGCTCCAGCCCCCCATCGACGTCGAACCCGGAATGCTCCAACTTCCTTCGAACGCGTTGCGGTCGTCGGAGAAGATAAAGCGCAGCGAGCCGGTTCCGTCGCTCTCTTTCCACGTCCCCACCAGCACGTTGCCGTCGAGCGTGCCTGAAAGCGAGGCCGTTCCACCGTAGTACGATCCGGTAACGCTCTTCCCCGACTGCGTCAGGGTCAGTTGGAAGCGTCCGACGGAATCTCCGCAGGAGCCTTCACCGCTCGCGGTGCTGTTCCAGTCTCCGGTCAGGTTGGAGACCCGCGCGCGCCGAGAGCGGCTTTGCCGAGGCCGCGAGTGCGCCCGCAGCCGACGTCGTGACGAAAGCAAGGCGATTCATGGCGGGGATTTTCGCCGAGGAGGCTACAGCACCCACTGCGGATGGTGGAAGAAGAGAAAATACGCTTGCGCGATGATGACCGCGATGAAAAAAATCACCACCCACGGCGGCTTCACCCAGCAGCGCCAACTCCGCACTCCCATGGCGTATGCCGCGATGTAGAGCGTCGCGGCGGCCAGCGAGAGCACCAGCACGGCGTACTTCCCGCAGAGCAGCGCCAAAAAAGCGGCTTTGCAGAAGGTAAACGCCCACCCCTCGAACGTTGTCCCTCGCTCAGAGCGATCCACGCGTTACCATCCCTTCCCGCGCTCGCGCACGGACCTTTGGAAAGAGTCGTGCCGCACAGAACGGCATCCGCACCGGGTCATTCCCGGCGCCCGCGACGTGAACGCAGCACTGCTCCAACCGTTCGGTAATCAGCGTATGAGCGTCCATAAAATGCTTAATGGTGACGCGCTTCACGCGCTCGCCGACGAAGCGAGCCGTCGCATTGCCGCCGAATGCGGCGCGCAGCATTTCCCCGAGACCGCCGACACCACACGTGCTGCAAAGCGTACGCAAGTGCTTCACCAACTCGGGGCGCGAGAGGGTCATGCTCTCCGACATCACGCCGGTCAGCGCCGCCCGAACCTCCTCAAGTCCCTCGCTAAAAGCAATTTGATTGCCGAAAATGCTGAGCGATCCTCGCAACGAATCCTCGCCGAGAAGCGATGCCAGGCCGACGAAGCGATCGTCCTTCCCCTTGAGGAAATAACCGATCGAGCAACAGTCCGGGTGGCTACAGGGGAGCGCGATGAGGTCGCGTGCGCGGAGACCGTGGCTCGACTGTTCTTCGATCCGCTCGAGCACGCCGGTCGTCGTAACGCGCGCCATCGGATCGAGTTGTGGCGCGCGTCCCGAAGCGAACAGCGGTTGGAACATCACGCCGCCGACGTAGGGCGTCGCAAAAGCCGTATCGAGTACCTCGCCGATCTGGCCGGCATTATAGCGGTCGACCGTCATCACGAGCGTCGTGAAAATACGTTGCCCGCTCAGCCGCTCGACGGCACGCGCCTTTACTTCCGTCAAATCGGCGGCACGCATTC
>DAHUXY010000012.1 GCA_027315505.1 Vulcanimicrobiota bacterium
GGGGCTCGCGCTCTCGGGCATCGAGACGGAGTACTGGACGGAGTTCGACGTAAACGGCGCCACGTTTGGAATCGGCAATTTCGAACAGGTCGGCAAGCCCGGCAGCGCGCAGTCGCTGGCCCTCGAGGTGGACGATCTCGACGCGTATCGGGCCCGCCTGGTCTCGCTCGGCAACGAGGTGACCGAGCCGCACGACCTTGCATTCTGCCGCATCAGCGTCGTGAAGGATCCGGACGGAAATTCGATCTGGCTGCATCAGAGTAAACCGCGGTAAATCCGGCGATCCGGCATGCGCCGGGGCCCCGTGGAGACGAAATTCTTCGTCCCGGCGATTGGAACGGCAGTGGAAACACCGGCGCGAGCGAGAATATCGCATCATGAAGCGTCTTTTTATAGGTTGCGCCGCGGCATTGTGCGTCGCTCTTTGTTCGAGTGCCGCGATTGCGGCACAGGCCGGCGACTACGCGACGCCGGACACCGCGTCCTTGGCCACGCAAGCGAATCCCATGACCCTTACGCTCGACGCTCGCGAAGCGTCGCGCGGCTTGATGTACAGCCACCTCACGATTCCCGTGAAGCCCGGGCCCTTCACGCTGGTCTACCCCAAGTGGATCCCGGGCGAACACGGCCCTACCGGCCCCCTCAACGATGTGGCCGCATTGCGCGTGAGCGCCGGTGGCCATGCGGTGACGTGGCGTCGCGATAAGGTCGACATGTACGCGTTCCATGTGGTCGTGCCGCCGGGTGTTTCCACGCTCGACGTGAGTTACGACGTGCTACTGAACGCTCCGGGCGACACGATGGCCACCAAAAAGCTGGCGATCGTGAATTGGAACCGCGACGTCCTCTATCAGTCCAATACGAATTCGCACGAGGTTTTCGTTCGCACGAGCCTGATCTTGCCGTCGGGTTGGAGTTACGGGACGGCGCTCCCCGGCCCGAAGCAGTCCGGTAATCGCGTGGATTTCGCCACCGTGCCGTTGGCGATGCTCATCGACTCTCCACTCGACATGGGGCAATACGCAAAGCACATCGTGTTGTGGACCAACGGCGTGCACACGCAGTACCTCGATGCCTTTGCGGATCGGCCGCAGGATCTGGATTTTTCGGCGAAAGAATTGGCCGAATACAAGCAGATGACCCCGCAGGCGCTCGCCATGTACGGGGCGGTCCATTGGAACGATTATCACTCGCTGCTGGCCTTGAGCGACGCCGTCGGCTTCCAGGGCATCGAGCACCATCAGAGCAGCGACGATCGCGCTCCCGATGATTTCATGACGAACCCGCAGCAACAACTGGCGGCAGGCGACCTGCTGACCCACGAATTTTCTCATTCGTGGAACGGGAAGTATCGCCGGCCGGCCGATCTGACGACCCCGAACTTTCAAGTGCCGATGCAGACGGATCTCCTGTGGGTCTACGAGGGCATGAATCAGTATTTGGGCGATTTGCTATCGTTTCGTGCCGGTATCCGCGACCCCAAACAGTACCCGGAGTATTTCGCGAGCATTTACGCGGCGATGGATAACGAGCCGGGCCGCGCAACGGAGCCGCTCATCGATACGACCACCGCGGCGCCGTATCTCTATCAAGCCCGCGGCGCCTATTCGTCGATTCGCCGCACCGCGGGCGATTTTTATACGGAGGGCGAGCTGATTTGGCTCGATGCGGATACGATCATCCGGCAGAAGACCGGCGGCAAAAAATCGCTCGACGATTTTCTGCACCTGTATGCCGGGCCACCGAGCACCGGTCCGGTGACGGTCACGTATACGCGTGCCCAGGTGGAATCGCTGCTGAACGAAGTCGTACCGTACGATTGGCACGCGTTCTTTCAAACGCACGTGTACGATATCGCCCCGCACGCGCCCGCGCACGAACTCGCGCGAGCGGGCTGGAAACTGGTCTATACCGCCAAGCCGAATGCGTTCTTGGCAGCGGAGTCGACGCTGCGAAAGTCGATCGACACGTGGTACTCGCTCGGGCTGCGCATGAGCGCGGCCGGAACCGTCTTCGACGTGCGTGAGGGGTCGCCGGCCTGGAAAGCCGGGTTTGCGCCGGGCGTCAAGATCGCCGCGATCGACGGCCAAGCATTCTCGCCTGCCGTGCTTTCTTACGCGATGGGACAGGCTCAGCACGGGTCGGCACCGATCGCGTTCTTGGCCAGCAGTACGGGCTGGTTCGGAACCTATAGCGTGAATTATCACGGCGGCGAGCGCTACCCGCACCTCGTGCGCATCCCGGGAACCCCCGACATGCTTGCGAAAATCGCCGCCCCCGGCGGACGCTAAAAAAACCGGCGGCGGTGCGCATGGCACCGCCGCCGGTTGAATATGGTGGGCGGTAGAAGGATTGAACTTCTGACCCCTACAGTGTCAATGTAGTGCTCTCCCACTGAGCTAACCGCCCTAGGAACCCCCGGAGTATAGCAAAGGCGCGCCTCGGCCGTCAAACGCTTTCATTTCCGGCGGCCGAGCTCGCGTTGACACAGCCAAGCGTCGCGTGATACTTTTGTCAAACACATTTTTGCGCTCTACGAAAGGAGCCACGATGAAGAATTTCATTTCGTCCCATCGCATCGCTCCCGCTTGGGGTGATGGCGCGGCGATGCGTTCGTCGCGAGCCCCGGTCGTTAGGCGCCTGGCGGTAACCGGTCCTACGTAGCAACGTAGTCGCCCGCGTTCCATTTTCGGCCCTCGCGATCGTCGCGGGGGCCTTTATTTTTTTGCACCGCTCAAAACTTGGGATTGGTATCATGGACTATTGGTTAGAGATCGAGATACGAGCGCACCGCGATCGGCTCCATCTGCAGGCCGAACGCTATCGCCTGGAGCGGCTTGCCCGCATGGGGCGAGGGGGGCTCCGGCTTCGCGTTGCCGGCGCAATGCTGCGGTTGAGCGCAGGCTTAGCGCAGGCCGCATCGGCGTTACGCGAGGGCGAGCGAGCGTAACGCCGGGCGGGCGTGACGGCCGATGCGGCGAAATACGCTGCGATGCAGCAGACTTCGACGTTTCAAGAATTGATTCGCTTACCGTCGCCCGCGCCGGCGCCTCAGGCGCTCGCGTGCGACGGCGCGCATCTGTGGATGGGGTCGTGGGAGACGCAACGCCTCTACGGAATCGATCGCCAGCACTTCACCGTATTCGAGGAAACGAACGCTCCGGGCAAACCCGTCGGCGCCGTGAGTCTGGGCGGCGAGCTGCGTATCGTGTGTAGCGAAGGCGCAGACGATCATCGCTTTATCCGCCGATACATTCCCGGCCATGGATTCAAGGCTCACGAAGGGATTGCGTGTCCCGACGACACGGGATCGTTCCTCGCGTTCGACGGCGCGCGTCTGTGGCTAAGCCAGCGTTACAATCAACGCATCCTGGAGCTGGATCCGGCCGGCAAGCCCCTGCGCAGCATCGAAACCGATACCCAAATCCTGGGGATCGCGTGGGTGGATGCGGTGCTCTATGTCTCGCTCTGGTACGGCAAGCAGGGCGGTTGCAAAATCGCTCGCGTCGCCGGTGGCCAGGATCGTCTGGACGGGCACGTGCAATTGCCGTTTGCGGCCGTTTCTCTCACCCACGACGGCACGCGTTTCTGGACGAACGACGTGAAGGCGACGGCGATCGTGGCCTTCGTTATCGAGTAGGCCTCAGTTGAATTGTTCCTGCGGACCGCTCTGATAGGCGGCAATATTTTCACGCCAGCTCTCGGGAACGACGATGGTGCGCCGTGCCACGAAATCGTATGCGACCACGGTCGTAAATCCGTGCGCCGCCTGATGCGATGCGTCGACGCTCCACACGGCGTACTCGAAATCGAAGGACTTGCTGCCGATGCGGGAGACGCGTACGCCCACGGCGATTCGCTCGCGATACGTTAATTGGCGCTCGTAGGTGAAATTGATCGAGGCTTGGATCATGCCGTGATCGCCGTTAACCGGGGTCTTCATGACCCGAGCGAAATACTCCGAGCGCATCATTTCCGCCCAGCGAATATATGCGACGTTATTGACGTGCTGCATCATGTCCACGTCTGCGAATGGAACCGTAAACGGCGTTATGAGAGGAAAGCCTTCGAGCATGGGGGCTGCTTCGAGGGCGGCCTCTGCGAGTCCGGTCTCTGGACAAGAAGGTAGAGGTAAGGTAATATACGGTCTTGTCCGTGCGAGATGCCATCGCGCACGGCGGCAAGTCCCGGGCGCGTAGCTCAGTGGGAGAGCATCCGCTTCACACGCGGGGGGTCGTTGGTTCAATCCCAACCGTGCCCACCACCAGCACCATAGAGGTGCCGGCCGCAGAGACTGCTAATAGTCGGCTTCGGTCTGATGGCGCTGTAGCTCAGTTGGTTAGAGCGCCGCCCTGTCACGGCGGAGGTCATGGGTTCGAGCCCCACCAGCGTCGCCATCGTAACGAACGCATCGCGGAGAACGCGATGCGTTCGTGTTTTATGACGGCCGAAAAAGCGCCCGCGCCGTTAATAGACCTTCGCGCCGTTGCTCACCGGGGCATCCGGGCGCAGCAGGACGACGTTGCCGCGATCGTCGGGAAGGCCGAGCACCAAGACTTCGCTCGTAAAGCGCGCGATCGTCTTTGGGCCGAGATCGATGACTGCCAGCACTTGCATGCCGCGTAATTGGCCGGGCGTATAGCGTTCGGTAATTTGCGCGCTCGATCGTTTGATGCCGATCTCGGTTCCGAAATCGATCGTGAGTTTGTAGGCGGGACGGCGCGCCTCCGGAAAGGCTTCGGCGACTAAGATCGTACCGGCGCGAATGTCGTTCATCGTGGTGGCTTTTTCGGAGAAAGGTAACCGGGCCTGCGCCTGAGAATCAACGTCGGTCGCCTATGCCAAGGTAGCTCAGTCGGTAGAGCACGCGCCTGAAAAGTGCGGTGTCGCCGGTTCGATTCCGGCCCTTGGCACCATGTGGCCGGCAATGCGGGCCTCGCTCTTAGAGCGGGGCCCAAGCCGCGCTTCAAGACCCGGGCCGTGAAGCCGATATCAGAGAAGGGCACGGGTGTCGTCCGCGTACGTCGTGAGAGGAACTCGAAATTGCGCGCTACACTTCATCGCGTCGCGAAGACGCTCGTTCTGGCGGCGATGGTTTGCTCGAGTCTTGCGATCGCCAAGGGCGCGACGGCGTTGCGGGTAGGTTCGGATATTTCGTACGCTCCGCTGGAGTTTTACGCGGCGGGATCGCACGCGATGACGGGATTCGATATCGATCTCGCGCGCGCGATCGGCACCCGACTCGGCGTCCCCGTAGCGATCGCGAACCATCGATTCGACGATCTCTTGCCGGCCGTTACGGACGGACGATTCGCTATGGCGATTTCGGCATTGTCCGATACGCGAAAGCGCGAAAAAGCCGTCGATTTCATCGATTACTTGCTCGCCGGGAGCGGGATGCTCGTGCCGCGCGGCAACCCCCGGCACGTCTTCAATCTCGGTGCGCTGTGCGGGCTTCGGGTCGACGTGCAGAAGGGGACCTCGCAAGAGATCGCGTTAGAAAGCCAGTCGCGCGCCTGCGCGTCCGTCCATCTTCGTCCGCTGGACATCCACGCTTTTGCAACCGACGATCAAGCGTTCGCCTATTTCGCGGCGGGGAAATCGGACGTCCACGTCACCGACTATCCGGTCGTCGCATATCTTGCGCGTACGCAAGGCGGAGGCACGGCATACCAGGCCGCCGGCAAGCAATTCGACGTCGTACCCTACGGGATTGCGATAGCGAAGAAGAACCCGGCCGAGCGCGCGGCGGTGACGAGAGCGCTTCTCGCCCTCATCAACGACGGCACCTACGACGCTCTGCTCAAAAAATGGGGGCTGAGCCAGGGGGCTTTACGTTCGGCCCCGCTCGATGCAGGCACGCTCTTCGAACGCTAGGCTCCCCGGCAGTATTCGTCGCGCTTATCGCAGGTTCTGGTTAAAAAACTCCACCGTACGCTCCCATGCCGTGTCGGCCGCATCCTGATCGTGGTTCCCCAACCCGCCGGGATTGTAGAACGCGTGCTTTGCGAGGTAGCGATGGGTTTGATGAGGCACCTTGCCGGCGATGAGACGTTCTTCGATACGTTCGGCGCCTTCGAGCGGAAAGAACTCGTCGTCGATCGCCCAATGCAGCATGACCGGGATACGGATGGTCGCGGGGTCACCGGCCTCGGCCGGCGGATATCCGTACCAAATAACGGCGGCGTCGTAATCGGAGACGTGCATCGCGCTCAGGAGCGCCAGCGCGCCGCCCATGCAAAAGCCGGTAATGCCGGTTTTTGCCGATCCCGTCGATTTGAGGAACAACGCCGCGCCGCGCGCATCCTGCGTCGCGGCATCGCCGAAGTCGAGCCCCTGCATCAGGTGATTCGCCTCGTCGCCGGTCGCCGCGACGCGTCCGCGGTAGAGGTCGGGAACCAGCACGCGAAAACCCGCAGCCGCGAGAAGGTCGGCGGTCTCCTTGATCTGATCGTTGACGCCCCACCACTCCTCGAGCATGACCACGCCCGGAGCGTGCTCCTTACCGGTGGCCGGTTCGGCCAGATATCCCGGCGCGGTCTTGCCGTCCGGGCGGGAAAATTCAATCATCGATCCCACTACACGTTCTCCATTGGAAGAATGCCCTCTTCGGCATCTTGGCGGTTGAGGTTTTCGATTTTTTCGACGAGCAGCCATGCGTTTGCGGCGCGAATGCCTTCCGGAGATACGTGCTCCAAGAGCCAGCCGAGCATCGCTCCATCGCTCGCATGGCGATGCAACGCCGCTTCGAATCGTTCGGGGGTAACGCCCCAGCGCTGCATGACGCCTAGGTCCATCGGACACGGATAGATATAGTCGTAGATCGTCCCGGCAAGCGATGCTCTGGCTTTGTCGATGAGCCGCGCCAGCCACAGCGCCTCCCCGAGGGGCTCGCGTCCCCGACGCGGGAAGGTTTTTCCGTCGCGAAAATCCGTAGGCATATTCGTAAGAACAGCAAGGAAGCGGGATTGGGTTCCGAACGTAGCGCGGCGTGAAAAGAGACGATTCGCAAGCTGCCCCACGCCCGCCGGACCGGGAGCCGCGCTGGCACGCGTCGTTGGCGGTTATCGCGGCAACCGCGCTCTACCTGGTTCTGCCCCCGCGTTTGACCTTCGGCCCGGTGTGGGCGGCGCCGCTGCTCGTCGGCGCGCTCCTGATTCCGCTCTCGATTCTCGCTCCGCTCCGGCATCAAGAAAAACGCTGGACGCGGATCGCTTCGATCGTGTTGATCGCCATCCTCAATTTTTTCAATATCGCATCGGTCTTTCTGTTGGTCCACGGCCTGGTATTCGGCCAGGCGCACAAGGCGATTCCGGGCGGGGAGTTGCTGGTATCCGGCGCGGAGGTGTGGTTCACGAACATCCTCGTCTTCTCGCTATGGTTTTGGGAACTGGACGGCGGCGGTCCCGAACCGCGTGCTCTAGCGGCCACTGCAGAAGCCGTCGCCGGTGCCGACTTCCTGTTCCCGCAAATGTCGATGGATCCGCGCCGTTTGGCCTGCGTCGATGACGGGTGGAAGCCGTTGTTCCTCGATTATCTCTACCTGGGGTTTACGAACGCGCTGGCGTTCAGCCCGACCGACGTGATGCCGCTCAGCCGCTGGGCGAAGATGCTCATGTTACTCGAGTCGTTGATCTCGTTTGTGACGATTGCGGTCATCGTCTCGCGGTCGATCAATATTATCGGGTAGTCCCCGGCGGGGCCATGTCGCTTAGAGCGTGCACGAACGCGGTCGGAGGCACGCTGACGTCCCCGCGGAACGGCAGATCGAATTCCACGATCAAAACGAAAATCGATCCGATGACCGCCGCGAGGGCGACCGTCATCAACAGGTGCGCTCGAAAATTCCGAACCTCGAAAAAGTACGACGATCCGATCGTTATCGCGCCGATAAAGATCATCGTCAGCCAGAGAATGCCCGGGATCGACTCTTGGTTATCGAAGATACGGTCGCGGCGATAGTCGCTGAAGGTCTGGATGAGCGCGAGGGCCTCTTGCTGCAACGCGACTTGGGTCGGCGTCTTGGGTTCGTAGCCGGCAACGATCCCCAGAATCGATAGCGATACTTCACGCGCCCGCATGCTGCGTTGCCCGGTTCGCATGAGGTTCCATTCGCGATCGACCACGATCTGCGCGTACGAGCGGACCGCCGTTTGCAGACGCGCACGAACCGGCGCCGGGAGCGCCGGCGCGAGATGGTAGAGATCGGAAACGGCACTGGCTTCGTGCTGGACGTTGGCAGCGGACGCGTCGAACTCTTGCCAGACGGCTACGACCATGAACGAAAGCATCACCGCAAGCACCGTCCCCACGGTCGTCATGATCGGCCCCGCGACGTCGTTGTGCGATAACTGCTCGTCGCGTTTGTGACGGTGTACCGAGATGAGTCCGGCCGCGCTCGCGGCGCACATGAAGCCGACGACGAACGCTTCGAATAGCCAAGCCGGCAACGCGTATATCCAGGTCACGAGCGTTCCTTCGCGTGGGAGGGGTCGCCTCCTGGCTCTGCCGCAACGCTCGGGCGGTGCCCCGTGTTGTAGGACGCTGGATGGGGTACACCGAACCGAAGCGGTCGCAAACTACGCGGGTATGATGTAATGGTAGCCTGCGACCTTCCCAAGGTTGATGCGTGGGTTCGATTCCCACTACCCGCTCCAAAAGACGGCGACGTAGCCAAGTGGTAAGGCAGGGCTCTGCAAAAGCCCCATTCGGCAGTTCAAATCTGCCCGTCGCCTCGAAAGTTTTATCGAAATGCGCATAGGCATCGTCGGAGCGGGAGCAATCGGTGGCTTTATCGCCGCCGCGCTCTCGCAGGCCGGGGTTCAAGTATCCGTCGTTGCACGCGGCGCGCATCTCGCGGCGATTCAACGCGACGGCTTACGCGTTGAGAGCGATCTCGGCACGCTCCATGCGAGGCTCGACGCTTCCGAGGATCTACGGGACGCCGGCCGCTTCGATGCGCTGCTGCTGACATTCAAGGCGCACCAATGGCCGGCGTTCATCCCGCAACTCACCCCGTTCGCCGGGACCGACGTGACGATCGCGACCCTGCAGAACGGCCTTCCCTTCTGGTTCCTTCGCCATCCGCCGCTTCGCAGCGTCGATCCCGGTGGCCGAATCGCGGCGCTCTTCCCCGACGAGCAGATCGTCGGCGGCGTCGTACACGTTTCGGGACATATCGTGCGCCCCGGCGTCATTCGCCAAAGCGGCGGCATGCGGTATCCCCTGGGCGTGCTGACGGAAGCTGCGGCGCCGCGTCTCGAAAGCTTGGCGGCGGCGATGCGCGGCGCCGGTCTGTCGCCCGAGATCGACACCGACATTCGCGCCACGACCTGGCTCAAACTCGTGAATAATGCCGGGCTCAACTCGGTTAGCGCTCTGCGCCGCATGACGCTTCGCGCCATGCTGGACGACGCGCGCGCCCGGGCCGACGTGCGCGGCATCATGGAGGAAGCGCTCGAGATCGGCCGAGCTCTCGGCGTCGTGGGCGCCGTCGACGTCGAGGCTCGTCTCGATTACGCTGCGCGGCTGAGCGACGTAAAGACCTCGATGCTGCAAGACCTGGAGGCGCACCGGCCGCTCGAACTGGACCCGATCCTCGGCTCGCTCGTCGAACTGGGCGAGCGGACCCGCGTCGAAGCCCCGCGACTGCGCGACGCATACGAACGTCTGCGCGAGATCGAGCGCTCGTGGTAACGCGGCGCATCGTCCCATGTCTGGATATTCGCGACGGCCGGGTGGTGAAGGGCGTGAATTTCGTGAGCGTGCGCGACGCGGGCGACCCGGTCGAGTTGGCGCGCACGTATGAAGCCTCCGGCGCCGACGAACTGGTCTTTCTCGATATCACGGCCACGCTCGAAGGGCGCGTCGCGACGCGCTCGATCGTGAACGCGGTCGCGAGGACGCTCACGATTCCTTTCACCGTCGGCGGCGGCATCTCGACCGTCGAGGACGTTCGCGCTCTCTTGCGTGCGGGCTGCGATAAGGTCTCGTTGAACTCGGCGGCGGTGCGCGATCCGCAGGTGCTCGCCTCCGCGGCTGCCGAGTTTGGAAGCCAGTGCATCGTGCTGGCCATCGATGCGCGGCGCCGCGAAAGCGGCTGGGAAGTCGTCGTCGACGGCGGGCGCACGCCGACCGGCTTGGATGCCGTGGAGTGGGCGGTCCGCGCCACCGAGCGAGCCGGGGCCGGCGAAATTCTGCTGACGAGCATGGACGCCGACGGCACCCGTTCGGGTTACGATATCGCGCTCACGCGAACCGTCCGTGATGCCGTCGGCGTCCCGGTCATCGCTTCCGGCGGCGCGGGCTCCACTGCGGATTTCGAACGCGTCTTCGTCGAAGGCGGGGCCGATGCCGCATTAGCGGCGTCGCTCTTTCACTTCGGCGAAATTCAAATCCCGGCTTTGAAGGA
Organism: Vulcanimicrobiota bacterium; assembly: GCA_027315505.1. Lineage (GTDB taxonomy): Bacteria > Vulcanimicrobiota > Vulcanimicrobiia > Vulcanimicrobiales > Vulcanimicrobiaceae > DAHUXY01. The sequence goes on from DAHUXY010000012.1 coordinate 10,412, forward strand.
AGCGCTCGCGAAGCGCGGCATTCCCATCCGACCATGGATATCGACGTCGACGGTTTAGTCTTTAACCAAGCCGGACTGCTTCCGGTGGTTATCGCCGATGCGAGCAGCGGAGCGGTGCTCACGCTGGCCTGGGCAGATCGGGCGGCGATCCGCCGCACCATCGAAAGCCGCGAAACGCACCTGTTTAGCCGGTCGCGCAACGCACCCTGGCGCAAGGGCGAGCGTTCGGGCCACACGCAGCGCGTGGTCGAAGTGCTGGCGGACTGCGACGGCGATGCCGTACTCTATCGCGTCGAACCGCACGGACCGGCCTGCCATACCGGCGCGACGAGTTGCTTTCACCGTCCCCTCGCGCCGCTGCACGAAGCGGACCCGGGCGCGCTGGCACTGGCGTTGACGCACCTGCAGCGCGTTGCGCGGGAGCGGAAGGCGGAAGCGCCGCAAGGATCGTACATCGCGCAACTCTTTGCGGGCGGCGTCGATCGCATCGGCAAAAAGATCGGCGAAGAAGCGACCGAAGTGGTGATCGCGGCGAAGAATCCGAACGACGACGAACTCGTTTGGGAGGCCGCCGATCTCCTGTTTCACCTCGTCGTCATGCTCGAGGCCCGCGATATTTCCTTAGCTCGCGTCGGCGAGCATCTGTTGTCGCGTGCGAAGCCCGAAGACGCGTAGCGCGCCGGCCGGCGACATCGGCGAACTCGCCGGGGTCGGCGCGAAGAGCGCCCAACTCTTCCGGGAAATCGCCATTACCACGCCGCTCGAACTGCTCGACTACCTGCCGTTCCGCTACGACGATCTGCGCTTACCCACGCCGTCGACGGAGCTCGGCAGCACTGGCGCGCCGGAGGAAAACGCGGTCGGGACGGTCGATGCGGTCAAGGAGCGCCGGGTGCGCGATTTGGAGATCGTGGAGCTCGTCCTGCACGACGACGCCGGTTCGTTCGCGGCGAAGTGGATCGGGCGGCGGCGCTTCGTCGTGGGGAAGTTTGCCCAGGGCATGCGGTTGTTCGTCCGCGGCCGAATCGAACGGACGTTGGCGCTGCCCGTGGTGAACGTCTCGCAGTACGCGCAGTTGCACGAAGGCCAGGCATACCGCGGCGATCTCGAACCGGTCTATCGCGCGAGCAAGGATCTGGCGACCCGAAAGATTGCCGCCGTCATCAAGAACAACCTCGAAACGCTGCTGGCGATGGTGCCCGAGGACCCGCTTCCGGCGGCGTTGCAACGCGCCCACGGCTATATGCCGCTCCGGGAGGCGTATCGCGCCGTGCACGCCCCGGCCACGCCCGAGCAGGCCGCGCGCGCCCGCGAGCGCTTTATTTTTACGGAGTTTTTCTTGCTGGCCGTTTCGGCTCAGCTCCGCCGCACGGAACGCGAACGCGATCGCGGCGCGCGTTCGCTCCACGTTCCGCCCGCGCTGCTCGAGGAATTCGAACGCGAGTTACCGTTCGCCCTGACCGGCGCGCAACGCCGCGCCATCGCGACGCTTTGGGACGACATGTCCTCCACGACCCCGATGAATCGCCTGCTCCAGGGCGACGTGGGGAGCGGCAAGACGCTGGTCGCGGCGGCGACGATTCTCCTCGCCGCTCGAAACGGCGTGCAATCGGCGATCATGGCACCGACCGAGATTCTTGCCGCGCAGCACGCGGCCAAGCTCGCGCCGCTCCTGCTGCCGTTCGGCGTGCGGGTCGAGGCGGTGTTCGGGAGCCAGCCGCAGCGCTCGCGCGCGGCCGCGCTCGATAAGATCGCCAGCGGAGAAGCATCGCTCGCGGTCGGAACGCACGCGCTGATCACCGAGACGGTAGAATTCGCGAGCCTGGGGTTGGCCGTTATCGACGAGCAACACCGGTTCGGCGTGGAGCAGCGCGCGCGCTTGCGCGCCAAGGGCGGATCGCCGCACACGCTGCACATGACGGCAACGCCGATCCCGCGAACGCTCGCGCAATCGGTCTATGCCGATCTCGATCTCTGCGTCATCGACGAATTGCCTCCGGGGAGGACGCCGATCGAAACGTTTGCCGTGCGAACCGCACGATTGGATCGCGTGTACCGGTTCGTTCGCGAACAGGTGGCGATGGGTCATCAAGCCTACATCGTGGCCCCGGCGATCGAAGAAGGGGAGAGCGCGCTCACGAGCGTCGTCGCCGAAGCGGAGCGCTTGAAGAACGACGTCTTTCCGGATATCGCCGTGGGGCTGCTCCACGGTAAACTGGCCCCGCGGGAGAAGGACGCGATCATGCAGCGATTCGTCCGCGGCGAGGTGGCGGTACTGGTCTCGACGACGGTCGTGGAAGTCGGCGTCGACGTGCCGAACGCAAGCGTCATGGTGATTCTCGACGCGCATCGGTACGGGCTCGCGCAGTTACATCAGCTCCGCGGACGGGTCGGGCGCGGCGCGGCAACGTCCTACTGCGTGCTCGTCTATCCCGACGACCGCGAGGAGACCGAGCGGCTCTCGATCCTCACGCGCTCGACCGACGGTTTTGAAATCGCTCAGGAGGACTTGCGCCTACGCGGGCCGGGCGAGTTCGCGGGTACCGCGCAATCGGGGGTAGCGGATTTCCACGTCGCCGATTTGGTGCGCGATTTCGAGATCTATCAGATCGCCAAGGGTGCCGCCGTGGCGACCCTGAGCGATGACCCGGGTCTGCATTCCGCCGCCCACACGGGGCTGCGCGCGGTTTTGGAGCGCAGGCCCTCGACGCGCGCGCTCCTCTACTCTTCGTAATCGCCGAAGAGGGAGGGCGTCCGAGCCTTCGAACAGGGCGCGTATGAGATACTGGGTGACGAGGAACCTAGCGGCGCTCGCCTTTGCGTGCGCCCTTTTCGCAACCGCGGCGGGGGCCCATGCGGCATCGCTGACGGTGACGCGAGCGACGCTGCCGAACGGCCTGCAAGTGGTGGTCGTCAACGACCCGCTCGCGCCGGTGGTCACGACGATCCTCAACTACAAAGTCGGATCGGACGAACAGAGCATCGCCGGCCAGGCGCACGCGCTCGAACACATGATGTTCCGCGGTAGCGCGACGCTCTCGTCGAGCCAGCTGATGGATACCATCGATATCACCGGCGGCAGTTTCGACGCGGACACGCAAAATGCGGTCACCCAGTATTACTTCACGGTTCCATCGCAATATCTCGACATCGCGTTGCGTCTGGAACGTTCCCGCGCCACGGGGCTCACGCTCGCGCAGGACCAGTGGAATCAAGAGCGCGGCGCGATCACACAAGAAGTGACGCAAGATAATTCCAACGCGATCTATCGGCTCTTCACCAAGATGCAGAATCGCGTCCTCGGCGGGACGCCCTACGCGAAGAACGGCCTGGGCACCGTCGCGTCGTTCGCGCACCAGATCAACGCCCCGCAGCTCCACGCGTTTTACAATGCTTGGTACCATCCCAATAACGCCGTGTACGTCATCGTCGGCGACGTCAACGGGCCGGCGACGATTGCGAAGGTCAAGCAATTGTTCGGGAACGTGCCTGCGGCGAAGTTACCCTCACGCCCGTCCGTCCGTCTCGCACCGCTCAAAGCCGCGACCTACCGGGACACCAGCGATCAGCCGTACACGGCGGTGTTGATCGGCTATCGCACCCCGGGTTATGACAGTCCCGATTATGCGGCGTCCGAGATTCTCAGCGACGTCCTAAACTCGCAGCGTGCCGCGCTGTTCGGCCTCGCGGCCGCGGGTAAAGCCTATCAGGCCGCCTACTTCGCACAGACCTATCGCAAAATCGGTATGGGTATCGTCTTCGCGGCGGTCCCCATCACCAGCAAGCCGGACGACGTTGCCGCGATGTTACGCGGCATCATCGACGGATATCGCAAGAACGGCGTTCCGGCCGCGCTCGTGAATGCGGCAAAAAGCCGCGCGATTGCGAACTTGGAGTACAAGGGAGACTCCATCGAAGGCCTGGCCTTCGAATGGAGCCAAGCTCTGGCCGTCGCGCATACGTCTTCGCCCGACGCCGTGGTTTCGGCGTATAGAAACGTCACGGTCGCGGACGTCAATCGCGTGCTGCGCGAATCGTTCGTCAACGCGACCGCCGTCACGGCCTACGCCGTTCCGAAGCTTGGCGGCACGCTTACCGCGGGCGCTCCGATGAAGGCGGAGGACGTCTCGGTTCCACCGACGACGCATCGAGAACTCCCGGTCTGGGCGCGGAGCATTCTCGCGCACCTCACCGTACCCGAGCAGACCCTCGCGCCGAGCGACGTGACGCTTCCGAACGGTCTTCGGCTCATCGTTCAGCCCGAGCACGTGACGCGCGCGATCGAAGTCTCCGGCAGCATTCGCAATAACCCGCAGGTTCAGGAACCCAAGGGTCAGGACGGCGTCGCCGACGTCACCTCGGGCCTGCTGCAGTACGGCACGACGACGTACTCTCGCCTCGCGTATGCGGCGCAACTCGATAAGATCGCGGCAACGACGAGTACGGGTACGGATTTCTCGCTCTCCGTATTGTCCGATCATTTCGAACGCGGCATGCAGCTGCTTGCCGACGAGGAGTTGCATCCGGCACTCGATGCCGCCGATTTCGCCATCGTCAAACATCAAGAACTGCAGGGCGTCACGGACGAAGCGAAATCGCCCGATCATCTCGCCGAGGTCGCTCTTGCCGACGCCCTCTATCCAGCCGGAGACCCGATGCGGCGCTTCGCATCGCCCGCGAGCGTCGGAAGCATCTCCCTGGACGACGTCGATGCGTGGTATAAGGCCGCGTACCGGCCCGACCTCACGACGATCGTGATTGTCGGCGACATCACTCCGGCCGCGGCTCGCGCGGCCGTGGAGAAGTACTTCGGCGGCTGGGCCGCAACCGGGCCGAAGCCGGAAGTGCTGCCCGGACCCGTGGCACTCAACGGGCCCGGCACGGTGCACGTTCCCGCGACCGGTCGCGTGCAGTCGTCGGTGCGTTTGGTCGAATCGATCGGGCTGCTGCGCAAAGATCCGGATTGGGCCAACTTGGAGGTTGCGAACACCGCGCTCACGGGCGGCTTCTACTCGTCGTTGCTCTACCACGATCTACGCGAAGTCCACGGCTATGCCTACGCGATCGGCAGCACGATCGGAGCCGGCCGCGTTCGTTCGACCTACGAAGTCTCGTACGGCAGCAATCCCGAGAACGTCGTGCCGGCCGAGCAGCAGGTGATCGCGATTCTCGACGGCCTGCAGAAGACGCCGCTGAAACCGGCTCGGCTCTTGCGGGCGAAGGCGATGCTGATGGGCGACGTCCCCATCCGTGAGTCCTCGTATAACGGCGTGATGAACCTGTTGCTCGATAACGCGCTGAGCGGGCTGCCGCTCGACCAGAACCTTCTCGACGCGCGTCGCGAACTCGACGCGTCGCCTCAGTCGGTTCGGGCATCGGTTGCCAAATGGATCCGTCCGGCCGACTTCGTCCGGGTGATCGTGGGACCAGGGCCGAAGTAGGCCCGATGGGCCAAATCGGCATCGTCTTCGATATCGACCATACGCTGGTCGTCGATAACAAACTCGAACGGGTGGCGTTTTTGCACCTGCTCGAGGACGTGATCGAGGACGGCGGGCGCGCGCTCGGCTCGCTTGCGGAAGAGTCCGACGCCATCGATGCGCTCCTGGTCCAGCAGCGCTCGGGCGCTTGCTCCATCGAGGAAGCGGTCCGTACCTTCGTTACCGCGCGCGGCGTCGAAGGGCGTCAGCACTACGTCGAGCGCTTTCGGGCCAAGGCCCTGCGCATGGTCGAGGACTTCGTCATCCCGGCCCCCGACGCGAAACGTACGCTGGTCGAACTCGAGAACCGCGGCTACGCGGTCGCGGTTCTGACGAACGGCTGGAACCCGCTCCAGCGCCGCAAGGCCGGCCGAGCCGGCTTTACCGGGGCCGTCCTAGCCAGCGCGGACTTGGGCGTCCAAAAACCCGATTCGCGGGCCTTTACGGCTGCGGCCGCCGTGCTGGGCCTTCCGCCCGCGGACCTATGGTACGTCGGCGACGACCCGGGCTCGGACATCGTGGGCGCGCTTGGAGCGGGCCTTCGGGCGGTTTGGATCGACGGTGAGCGCACGCCCTACCCTCGCGGCCTGCCGCCGCCGACTGCCAGGATCGCCGCCCTGGCCGACCTCCTCGCACTCCTGCCCACCCCCCTGCCAACCTGTTAACCAAGGAGTCCCTTGAGCCCGAAGATCACCGGCGGTTCGCTCGGCAGCCGCAAATTAAAGTCGCCGAAGGGCGTCCAGATCCGCCCGACGCCCGGCCGCGTTAAGGAGTCCCTCTTTTCGATGCTGATGGGGCGTATCGAAGGCGCGCGCGTGCTCGATCT
>DAHUXY010000020.1 GCA_027315505.1 Vulcanimicrobiota bacterium
TCCTCCCTCACAGGCCCCGCCCCAACGGCGTAGCCTACCCCGCCACCAAACACGGCCCCAATCTGAAGGCTCGTGAAATGATGTATTTGCGCGCGTTTGATTAAGAGGACGTTTCCGGGCGGCGACGCATTTCGCGATATTGCGCGATCCTGCGCTGTATTGGGAGAGGCAAGTTTTATGCGTCGTTCCGCTGTTACTTCGATGCTTGCGGTTGCTGCTCTGGCGGGGTTTGCCGGGTTGGGCCGTGCTGCCGAACCGCCGCACGTTACCTTTGTGCCGAAGGCGCCGGGTACCGTGACGCAGAGCCGGCTCGTGTATTTGAGCGGCGAAGGGATGCAGAGCCAGTGGCGCGGGGTTGCGAGCAAGAAGTACTTGGGCGCGTCGGGCGGGACGAAGTTCTATCAGTGGTATCTTTCAATCTACGCGATCGATGGATCGACGTATCATCTCAAGTATCGTTCGCCCGGCAGCGGCGGTCCGCTGGACGTTGTTGAAGAGGCGCCAGGTTCTTCCATGTGGTTTCCCATGCAAGATCTCTCCATTGTCGGAGCGGCGGAGTTGATGGAGCCGAGCGTGCAACAGTTGGTGGTGCACTCGCATCAGACGGGCGCCGATTGCGGGACGGCGCACATTTCGGTGTTGGGATACGACAACGCGAGCGGCAAGGTGGTGCCTGAAGTGGTCGTGGACAACGGCTGCGAACTTCAGGCGAAAATCGTGCATGGCACGCACGGCGATACGCTGTCGCTGACCGGTCCGTATTATGGTCCGAAATCGGCGCTGTGCTGCCCGACGAAACCGAAGGCGACTGCTACGCTCGCGTACAGAAACGGAAAATGGGTCGAAACGCCACGGTATTTCGATCTCTACGTCAAACGTTTTCCGGCGTTCTAGCGCGGAGCTAGACTTCGCATTCGGTGGGGATGACGGCGGCGGCGGATTGGTGTTGAGAGAGGGCGATGAAAATGCCCACGATCACCAGCAGCGAGCCGCCGAGTTCGCGTAGCGTGAAGTGCTCGCCGCCGAAAGCGACGCCGACGCCAACGGCGATCACCGGGACGATGAGCGACGAGAGCCCGACGATCCATGCCGCGATGCGTTGCAGCACCCACATGTTGAGGAAGAACGCGATGCCGCTCCCGAGGAGCGCGAGATAGAGCAGCGACACGAGCGAGGGCGCGCTGAAGGCGAGGTGCCAGTTCGGGTGCTCGACGGCGATGCCGGTCGCGCCGACGCCGATGCCCGCGATGAGCATGGCCGGTGGCAGCGTGAGCAGCGGCGCGTGCCGCGAGTGGCGCTTCGCGTAGACGTTGGCGAAGGCGGAGCTTGCGGCGGCGCCGATGGCTGCGAGCGCGTAGAGCGGGGAGCCTTGCACCTGCGAAGCCAGTGAGATGAGCGCGACGCCCGCAAATGCGACGAGCGCGCCAACCCAGATGCGCGGCGTCGTGCGCTCGTTCACGAGCGCTTGCCCCATGCCGAACATGAAGAACGGCAGCGTTCCGAACAGCACCGCGACGAGCCCGGAATCCAGGCGCGTCTCCGCGGTGTACGTCAGCACGTAATTTAAGCCGAACAGCATCACCGCGAGCACGAGCACCAGCTTCCAGGGCACCTCGGAGGGTCGCCGCAGCTCCCCGCGCATCGCGGCGACGGCGTACAACGCGAGGCCCGCGATGAGAAAGCGAAGCCCGACGCCGGTGATCGGCGGGATGTAGTGCAGATTGACCTTGATGACGAGCCAGGTCGTTCCCCAGATCGCGCACATGCCCGCATACGAAAGAAAGACCGCGCTCCGCGCGCTTGCGATGGGTGCCGGCATTACATGCGGAAGATGCCGTAGTGCGTCGCCGGGAGCGGTGCGTTCGCGGCGGCATCCAAACCGATCGCGATCGCGCGACGCGTATCGAGCGGGTCGATGATGCCGCCATCCCAGAGCCGCGCGGTGGAGTAGTACGGGTTGCCTTCGCTCTCGTACTTCGCGAGGATCGGCGCTTCGAACTTATGGCGTTCGTCGTCGGTCATCGCGCCTTTGACGGTAGAGAGCACGCTGGCGGCTTGCGGGCCGCCCATCACGCTGATGCGCGCGTTCGGCCACATCCAGAGCTGGCGCGGCGAATACGCCCGCCCGCACATGCCGTAGTTGCCCGCACCGAAGCTGCCGCCGATGACGACGGTGAACTTCGGCACTTCGGCGCAGGCGACGGCCGTGACCAATTTCGCGCCGTCGCGCGCGATGCCGCCGTTCTCGTAGGCTTTGCCGACCATGAAGCCGGTGATGTTCTGCAGGAACAGCAGCGGGGTTCCGCGCTGCACGCAGAGTTCGATGAAGTGCGCGCCCTTGAGCGCGCTCTCGCTGAAGAGGATGCCGTTATTGGCGATGATGCCGATGGGGTGGCCTTCGATGTGCGCGAATCCGCAGACGAGCGTGGTGCCGTAGCGCGCCTTGAATTCGTGAAACTCCGAATCGTCGACCAAGCGCGCGATGACCTCGCGCACGTCGTAGCCGGTGCGGCTATCCGCCGGGATGATGCCGTAGATATCACGCGGATCGTATTTCGGCGGCCGCGCCTCTTGGCGGTCCCACTGCTTGGGTAATTCGCGGTGCAGATTGCGGACGATTTCGCGGACGATGCCCAGCGCGTGGATATCGTCGTTGGCGAGGTGATCGGCTACGCCCGAGATGCGCGTGTGCACGTCGGCGCCGCCGAGTTCTTCGGCCGTCACCTCTTCGCCGGTAGCGGCCTTGACGAGCGGCGGTCCACCTAAGAAGATGGTGCCGTTGCCTTTGACGATCACGGTTTCGTCGCTCATGGCCGGGACGTACGCACCGCCCGCGGTGCACGAGCCCATCACGGCGGCGATCTGCGGAATGCGCTTGCCCGACATGCGTGCTTGATTATAGAAAATGCGCCCGAAATGGTCGCGATCGGGAAACACGTCGGCCTGCAGCGGCAGAAACGCGCCCCCGGAATCCACTAAATAGATGCACGGAAGATGGTTTTGCTCGGCAATCTCTTGCGCGCGCAGATGCTTCTTGACCGTCATCGGGTAGTACGTACCGCCTTTGACGGTGGCGTCGTTCGCGACGATGACGCACTGTTGCCCTTCTACCACGCCGATGCCGGTGATGACGCCCGCGGCCGGCGAATCGCCTCCGTACATGCCGTTCGCTGCCAGCGCGGAGAGTTCCAAGAACGCGGATCCGGGGTCGATCAGCCGGTCGATACGCTCGCGCGCCGGGAGTTTGCCGCGCTTACGATGTTTGGCGAGCGCCTCGGGGCCGCCGCCGGAGCGGACGGCGAGCAATTGCTCGCGGAGTTCGTCCACCAAACCCGCAATGCGCGAGGCATTCTGCGCGAAGGATTCGGAGCGGCGGTCGAGGTGCGATTCTATCAGGGCCATCGGCCGCGCATTTCGGCGGCCCGCCCGCCGGGCCTCTCCCTAAGGAAACGATGAGGCCCAGCTTAAGCGCGCGTTAGACCTGCTCGCGGGGGCGATACAACGCCGGGAGCTTCCGTTACTCTAGCACTATGGCTACGATCGCAACCGCACAGGTCCGCCCGGCCGGGCATATCGAGGTATCGAACGCGCTGGCGCCCTATCGAGGTTCGCTCGACCGGCGCTCGGCGGCGCACTTGCTGCGCCGCGCCGGTTTCGGCGGCACTTCGCAAGAGATCGCGCGCTACGCGTCGATGTCGCCGGGCTTTGCGGCAGAGACGCTCACGCACTTCGCCGATACCAGCGCGCTGCCGCCGCCGCCGGACGTGTACGATCCGCGGCCGGCATTGTTCGCGTTGCGCGGCGAATTGCGCGGGGGCGATAGCACGGCCAAGCGGAAAGCTCGCCAGAGCATTCGGCGCGAGATGGTGCGTTCGATTCTCTCACTCCAAAACTGGTGGCTCGGCCGGATGCTTGCTACTCCGGCGCCGCTGCAAGAGAAGATGACGTTCTTTCTGCACGGCCACTTCACGACCGCCGCCATCCAAAAAGGCGTATGGCCGGCGTACGTGTGGCAACAGAACCAGCTCTACCGTTCGAGCGCGCTTGGAAACCTGCGCGATCTCACGCTTGCGGTGAGCAAGGACCCGGCGATGTTGCTCTACCTCGACAACGCCCTGAACAATAAAACCCATCCCAACGAAAATTACGCCCGGGAGTTGATGGAGCTCTTCACGCTCGGGCATGGGAATTATACGGAAGAAGACGTCCGCCAATCGGCGCGCGCCTTCACGGGCTGGAGCCTGAATCGCAAAGCCGGCACGTTTTTCGATAACCGGCGGATCCACGACGACGGCGTGAAGACGTTTCTCGGTCGCACCGGCAATTTCGACGGCACCGACATCGTGAACATCATCTACCAGCAGGCCGCTTGCCCGAAGTTCTGGGCGGAAAAGCTCTTAAGCGAGTTCGTGTACGGCAATCCCGAACCCGAACTCATCGAGCAGGTGGCCGCCCTGATTCACCGACACGATTACACCCTGGCGCCGGTGATGTCGACCTTATTGCAAAGCAACGTGTTCTACTCCGAACGCGCGTATCGCGCGCTGGTCAAGAGCCCCGTCGAATACGTCGTCGGGACGCACAAAGCGTTCGGCTTGGCCGCCATCGTCCCGGGGTCGCTGCCGGCCCTGCGCGCGATGGGGCAAGTGCTGTTCTATCCGCCGAACGTCGCGGGCTGGCCGGGCGGTGCGGCGTGGATCACCTCCCAGACGGTCATCTCGCGGCAAAACTTCGTCGCGCAGTTGGTGAATTCGAAAGCGATGCGTCAAGGCGCATCGTGGATCGACGGCCTGCCGATGGACGCCGATACGTCTTCGCGCGCGCTCGTGGCGCAGATTCTCCAGAGCGATGTGCCGGCGCAAGCCTACAGCCAACTCACCGGCTATCTCGACGGCGCCGGCACCTCCGCGCTCGGGCGGCTCTCGCCCGAAAATGCGGCCGAACGCGTGCGCGGCGCCGCGTACCTCACCATGGCGATGCCCGCCTACCAATTAAGCTAGCCCGGAAAGTTAGGATGAACGTGATGAATCGCGGTCGGTTTTTAATCGGTGCTTTCAGCGGCATCGCCGTGGTGGCGAGCACCGATCACCTCTTCGCGCGGGCGCTCGCGGACGCGCCGTTACCGGGGCTGCCGGGCGGTGAGGACCGCGTGCTGGTATTGCTCAATCTGCAAGGCGGTAACGACGGGCTGAACTGCATCGTGCCGCACGGCAACGCGGAGTACTATCGGCAGCGCCCCACGCTCGCGGTCCCGCAATCGGACGTGCTCGCAATCGATCGACAGATCGGCTTCAATCCGACGATGCGTTCGATGAAGGCGCTCTACGACCAGGGCCGGGTTGCGGTGGTGCAGGGCGTCGGCTACCCCAACCCCGATCACTCCCACTTTCGTTCGACGGAGATTTGGCAAACGGCCGCACCGGCGACCTACGAACACACCGGCTGGCTCGGACGCTACCTCGACGATGCGAATCTCCCGAGCAACAACCTGTTCAACGGCATCGCGCTCGCGCAGGTGCTGCCCGAGGCGCTCATCTCGAACAAGGTGGACGTCCCGGCCGTCGCTCAGCTCGGCGGATACGGCCTCATCAGCGATCGCAATCGCTACGCGCGCGCCACCTACGGCGAACTCGTCCGCGACAATCGCTTTCCTTTTACATCGCCGTATCTCGCGCATATCGCCGAGGTCGAAGATGACGCGCAGCGCGGCTCGGAGGAACTGCCGCAACTCGTCGCCGGCTATAAAACGGACGCCGCCTATCCCGCAACGCCGCTCGGACGCAGCCTCGCGCTCGCCGCGCAGATCGTCGGAAGTCGCACCGGCACGCGCGTGCTGTACGTGCAACACGGCTCGTACGATACGCACGTGAGCCAAAAAGGCACGCAAGACCGGCTGCTGGGCGAACTCTCCGATGCGACCAAGGCCTTTTACGACGATCTCGCCGCTCACGGCAACGACAAGCGCGTCCTGATGATGACCTTCAGCGAGTTCGGCCGCCGCAACGCGGAGAACGGCAGCAACGGCACCGATCACGGTGAGGCCTCACCGCTCGTCCTCCTCGGCGGCGGCGTGAAAGGCGGCGTCTACGGCAGCTACCCCGACCTTACCGAGAACGACATGGGCAATCTGCGCTTTACCACCGATTTCCGGAGCGTCTATGCCACCGTGCTCGAGCGCTGGCTGGGGCGTCCGTCGCAAAAAATCCTCGCCGGAGCGTTCCCCACCATCCCCGTCCTTGGGTAGGTGCCACCTTCCCACGCGGGCTCCGCTAAATCTCGCAGGTTAAGTTTCGGTTAATGCAAAATCATGGCCGGGTTGCAGGGCCGTGGTTCCAATGGCCCACTTCTTCGGAAGGATGAGGCGTACGGGTGGAGTGTATGGTGGGCCGAATTCGGGCTACGTTCGCTTGGAACGAGCCTCTATGATCGATGCATCCGTCTTAGCGCAGCGTGAGAGCGGGCTGCCCCCGCGCGGGATGCCGAAGAACTATCTGATGGCGTGGCTCCTCGTCATGCTCAAAGATCACAACCTGCACGGCTACGAGATCATGAAGGACCTTAAGGCCAAGTTCGACCTGGTTACCGATCCGGCGACGGTCTATCGGGCGCTCCGGCAACTCGAACGCGACGGGTACATCTCGTCCTGGTGGGATCCCAAGGAGCAGGGGCCGGCCCGTCGCATCTACACCATCACCGATAGCGGGTGCACGGCCTTGCGGCAGTGGAACATCGCGCTCGAGCAGTACCGTCTGAATTTGGATCAATTTTTCGATCTTTATGCGAGCAAACACGAGCCGTTGGCGGAGCGAACCTCCGCATAGACCGCGGGGCCCCCTCTGAACTCCATTCTGTTTCTCGGCAGCGGCGGCGCCCGCTTCGTCGTGGCGCGGCAACTCCGGGCCTCCGGCGGGATGTGGCTCCGCCTCGGGACCGCGCAGATCCACGTCGATCCTGGCCCCGGAGCGCTCGTCCGAGCACTCTCGCATGTGCCTCCGTGCAATCCGCGCGAACTCGACGCGATCGTCCTTTCGCACAAACACCTCGACCATGCCGGAGACGTCAACGCGATCATCGAGGCGATGACGGCCGGCGGGTTCCGTCGCCGCGGGATGCTGCTCTGTCCGCCGGACGCCGTGGAGGGCGAACCGACGGTCCTTCCGTACGCGCAAAAGTTTGTCGAGGGCATCGAACGCCTACGTGCGCACGACGGACCCTACCGGATCAGCGACGTTGAATTGCGCACGTCGATCGAACACATTCATGCGGTGCAGACCTTCGGCCTACACTTCCGCCACGGCGATCTGCGCGTCTCGTATCTCCCCTGCGGGCGCTACTTCGACGGCTTGGCGCAGGATTACGCCGCGGCGCAACCCGACGTGCTCGTGATCAACGTGCTGCGCTATCGCGATACGATGGACGCCGATCACCTCACCTGGGACGGTGCGCGCTCGATCGTCGAAGCCGTGCGTCCGAAGGTCGCGATCTTTCAGCATTTCGGCACGAAAATGCTCGAACAGAACCCCGCTCGCCTCGCGCAGGAGATCGAAGACGATTTCGGCATCCGCGCCATCGCCGCATACGACGGCCTAGAGGTGGATCTCGACACGGAGGTTGCTACCGTTGGCGTTTGATGTCGTTCGCGTCGGCCCGGATGCCGTCGCCCCATTCTATCGCTCGCACGAGCGCGAAGCCCTCAAAACCTTTTACGCCTTCTCGGTGATTTGGCACGAGCAGAGTTACGATTTCGTCGCGCTCGACGGCGAGACGATCCTGGGCGCGGCAACGATCCGCGTCGCCGCCTCGCTCGCGCACGTGGAGCGCATCATCGTTCTCCCCGAATCGCGTCGCGCCGGAATCGGCCGCGAATTGCTCGCGAACGCCGCCGATGTCGCGAATTACTACAACTGCCACAAAATGACCGCGATGGTGCCGCACCTCGGCGACGCGCAGCGGTTCTTTGAAGCCTGCGACTATCGCTCGGAAGCGGTGCTTCCGCAGCACACGTTCAAGCTCGACATGGCGGTGATGCGCAAGTTCCTCCTGTAATGCGTCGCGATTTGTCATGTTTGTGGCTGGTTGTTTTATTTTCTCAATAATCTAACTTCGGTTACTTCCTTGCCGATAGAGTAAGCAATCTGCTCTTCGTGCGAGGCACGGCGGCAATCTCGACGGCCTGTTTGCTACGGCGATGTTCAGCAGTCCCCAAGGCATCGCATACGACGCCGCAAACGGCAGCCTCTATGTCACCGACACGTTTAACAACAGCATCCGAGAGTTGATCCAGCCCTAGGAGGGCGGTTTCCCGCGCCGGAAGGTGAGTGGGCGCCATACTGGCGGGCGGTGGAGCGCCGCCGCCCGGAACATCGGTAGGCGTCGCTGTAATTGCGGGTGCTCGCGG
>DAHUXY010000025.1 GCA_027315505.1 Vulcanimicrobiota bacterium
CCTCCTAGGGCAGTTGCATCGCTTTCTTGATCAGGCGGTCGCGAGTGGCCGGCGGCAGCATCGCAACCACCGCCTGCAGCTTGGCTTGCTTTCCGATGACGTAGCGTTCGCGCGGGCGTTCCGAGCGCATCGCCCCCAGCACCGCCTGGGCCACGGCGGCGGGCTCCATGCCGTGGCGTTCCTCGCGTTCCGTCTGCGCTACGATGGCATCGATAAAGGGCCCGTAATGTTCGACTGCGGTGGCCGGGAGCTTGGCGATCAACGCATCCTTTGCGGTGCGTCCCTTCGCCCAAATCGGCGTTTTAACGGCGGCGAATTCGAAGAGTGAGACCGCGATGCCGAATCCCGCAAGCTCCTGACGCATGGCGTCCACGAGCGATGCGAGCGCGGCTTTCGATGCGCTATAGGGCCCGACGAAGGGCGCGGAGATGCGTCCGGCGATCGACCCGATGAACGCGATGCGCCCGCGCTGCTCGCGAAGCATGGGCAGCATCGCCTGCGCGAGCGCGATCGGTCCGAAGACGTTGATCTCGAACTGCTTGCGGATATCGTCGAGCGGGAGAAATTCGAGCGGACCGGCAACCGCTACGCCCGCGTTGTTGACCAGCCCGTACAGCGGGCTACCGCTCTCGCGAACGAGCGCGGCGGCGGTGCGAATATCGGTCGCTTTCGTGACGTCCAGCGTGATCGGTGTGAGATTGGGATGGGCGGCCGCAAGGCGCGAGGCGTCGTCTTCATTGCGGACGCCGGCAAAAACGGCGTAGCCGCTCTGCGCTAAGAGGTGCGCGGTCGCATAACCTATGCCGGTCGACGCGCCGGTGACGAGAATCGCTTGCTTGCCCATAGCGTCCGAGTTTCCAGAAACGTCGCGCAATGTCCGGTGCGAGAAAAGAAAAACGAGCACCGTAGCGGTGCCCGTTTTCCAACTCGGCGACGTCCGTCGCTAGTCTTCGTGGTTTTGGTTTTGCTGCGGACGGCGGCGACGGCGCATCGGCGGCGCGCCGGGAGCATCGGGTGCCGGTGCCGCCGCGGGCGCCGCAACCGGTGCGGGAGCCTCTTCGCGACGCCGCGGGATGAACTCGCGCGATTCGCGCGGAGCGCGATCGCGATGCCCGCCACCGCCGCCATCACCGTTGCCGGCCCCACCGGGGAGCAACGCCTTGTGCGAGAGGTTCAGGCGCCCCTGTCCGTCGACTTCCATAACCTTGACCTTGAGCTTGTCGCCGACGTTAACGACGTCTTCAACCTTCTCGACGCGGTTCTGCGCGAGTTGGCTAATGTGCACGAGGCCTTCTTTGCCGGGCAGAATCTGTACGAATGCGCCGATCGCGATCACGCGCGTAACGGTGCCTTCGTAGACTTCCCCAACGACGATGTCTTTGGTAATCGCCTCAACCGCCGCGCGGGCTTTCTCGCCGGATTCGCCGTCGAGTGAGGTGATGTAGACGGTACCGTCGTCTTCGATGTCGATCTTTTCGCAGCCGGTTTCCTGAATGATCTTGTTGATCATCTTGCCGCCGGGCCCGATGACGTCCTTGATCTTGGCCGGGTTGATCTTGACCACGATCATGCGCGGCGCGAACGGCGACAATTCCGTACGCGGCTCGGCGATCGTTTCCACCAGCTTATCGATGATGAAGAAGCGCGATTTCTTCGCTTCGGCCATCGCTTCGCGCATGATGGCGATCGTGATGCCCTGCGATTTGATGTCCATCTGGATCGCGGTGATACCCTTCTTGGTACCGGCGACTTTGAAGTCCATCTCACCCAGAGCGTCTTCGAGGCCTTGAATGTCGGTGAGTACGGCAAACTTGTTGCCCTTGAACACGAGGCCCATCGCCACGCCGGCGACGTGCGCGGTAATCGGCACGCCGGCATCCATGAGCGCGAGCGTCGAACCGCAAACCGAGGCCATCGACGAAGAGCCGTTCGATTCGAGCACTTCGCTCATCAAACGCATCGTATATGGGAACGATTCTTTGTCCGGCAGCACGGGAAGCAGCGCGCGCTCGGCGAGTGCTCCGTGGCCGATTTCGCGACGGCCGGGGCCGCGCATCGGGCGGGTTTCGCCGACCGAGAACGGCGGGAAGTTGTAGAAATGCATGTAGCGCTTGTCTTCGAGCGCGACGATGCCGTCGAGACGCTGCGCGTCGCTGGTCGAACCGAGCGTTGCGGCAGTGAAGACCTGCGTCTGGCCGCGCGTGAAGACGCCCGAGCCGTGGACGCGGGGCACGTAATGCACTTTGGACCAAATCGGGCGGATTTCGTTCGGCTTGCGGCCGTCGGGGCGAATTTTTTCGTCCACGACCATCGTGCGAAGCTCGTCCTCTTCCATCGATTTGATGATCTTGCCGAAGTCCTTAGCATTCTGCGGATCTTCGAGCAAGGCTTTGATGGCTTCGTCTTTTTTGGTGCAGCGCGCGATCGCTTCGTCGCGGCTGAGTTTGCCGAATGCGGTTTCGCGCTCGCCTTTTTCGACGACGCGCATCGCTTTGGCGACATCTTTGGCGAAGGATTTACGAATCCACTTATCGAGATCCGCGTTGACCTGCTGGACCGGATACTCGCGCTTGGCCTTGCCGACTTTCTTCGCGAGTTGATCGATCGCTTTAACGATCTTCTTGATCTCGGTGTGCGCCAGCTCGACGGCAGCCAGGAAATCGTCCTCGCTGAATTCGTCGCCGCCGCCCTCGACCATCATCACCGCATCCGACGTGCCGGCTACGACGACGTCGAGGCCGCCGGTAACGTACTGCGGGAGCGTGGGATTGATGATGAACCCGCCGTCTTCGTCGCGTCCGACGCGTACCGCGGCAACGGTCTTCGCGATCGGAATATCCGAGAATGCGAGGGCCGCGCCGGCGGCGCAGACGCCGATGACGTCGGCGTCGAGTTCGGGATCCACCGAGAGCACCGTCGCGACGATTTGCACGTCGTTGCGGAAACCGTCGGGGAAGAGCGGGCGAATCGGGCGATCGATCTGACGCGAGCTGAGCACGGCGTGCTCGGGCGGGCGGCCTTCACGCTTGATGTAGCCGCCCGGAATCTTGCCGGCCGCGTACATCTTCTCTTCGAAATCGCAGGTGAGTGGGAAAAAGTCGATGCCTTCACGGGGTTTGTTGGAGGCAGTAACGGCGCAGAGCACGACATTTTGGTCGCCGTAACGAACGAGAGCAGAGCCGTTGGCCTGCTTGGCAAGTTCGCCGGTTTCAATGACCATCGTGCGCCCGCCGACCGTAAGGGTCACGGATTCGGGCACAGTATCTCCTAGTTTATTTCTTATTGTAATTGCTTTATTGAACCCCATCCGGTTCGGGGGGGCGCGCCGAATGACCTGGGGCGGCGAGGCGAGCGTGCAGGCTGCGGCTCGCTAAGCGAGCGTATCGACTCCGGTTCCGGTGAAGAACCCGGCCGCCAGTCCTTGCTGGAGGGCGCTCAACGTAGACCCGGTCTGCGAGAGGACGTTTCCCGGGGCCTGGAGCGCGTACGACGCGTTCTGCATCTGCGCGGCGCTCGGATTGGCCGCGGCCTGCATCAGCGCAACGTTCGAAGCCAAGATCGTCTGCGTATACGCCTGCTGGTAGGGATTCTGCGAAGCCTGAGCCTGAGCCGAAGTCGCGGCGTTTGACCGCGGCCCGGCCGCAAAGAGCGCCCCGTATCCGGGGATCGCGTCAGCGGAGAGCGGCGGCGCGCTCGTGGCCGAGGTGATCGAAAGGCTCATCGTCATCCCATTCTAGCATCGCGGTTTGCGTTTGAGCCGCGATTGCGAAAAACTTTACGGTTCCCACCGAACCCGGCGCGGTGGAAAGCCCCTGGGGTGAGGGCGGCGAATGCGGTTTGCATGAAACGAATCGCGCTTGTCATGCTGTGCGTCTTTCTCGCTACGACGGCGACGCCGTTGCGGGCCGGGGCGCCTCCGGTGAGCGTCGGCAAGCACGCGATGGTCTCCACCGAGCAGCGGTTGGCCTCGCGAATCGGGCTCGACGTCCTCGAGCACGGTGGGAACGCCGTCGACGCGGGGGTTGCCGTGGCGTACGCGCTCGCGGTGGTCGATCCGTGTTGCGGCAACATCGGCGGCGGCGGGTTCATGCTGATTCGCATGCACGACGGACGCGAGCGCTTCATCGATTTTCGTGAGAAAGCGCCTCTGGGCGCGACGCGGAACATGTACCTGGATAGCCATGGGAACGACGTACCCGAACGCTCGCGCAAGGGGTGGCTCGCGATCGGCGTTCCCGGAACGGTGATGGGCATGGAGCGCGCGCGCCAACAGTACGGCACCATGTCGCGCGCGGCGCTGATGGCCCCGGCAATCGCGCTCGCGCGCAACGGCTTCACCATGACGCAGGGCGATCTGCTGCCGTTTATCGGTTCGGCGAGTGAAGGCTACAGCGGTGCCTACACGTTTGCGAAGCAGCCCAACGTCCGCGCCATCTGGATGCCCCACGGACGCTTGCCGCGCGCGGGCGACCACATCGTGCAAAAGAATCTCGCCCACACGCTGTCGTTGATCGCGCAGCAGGGCGATGCCGCGTTCTATCGCGGGGCGATCGCGCGTGCCGTCGTTGCCTCGAGCAAGAGACACGGCGGTCTGCTCACGATGAAAGACTTCGCGGACTACACGGTGGACGAATCGCAACCGGTGCATTGCACGTACCACGGGTATACCATCGCCTCCGCGCCGCCGCCGAGCTCCGGAGGCGTGACGCTCTGCGAAATTCTCAATATCGTTGCGCCCTACCCGTTTGCATCGTGGGGCTGGCATAGCCTCAAGGAAACGCATTACCTGATCGAAGCGGAACGCCGCGCGTACGCCGATCGCAACAATTACCTCGGCGATCCGACGTTCGTCAAAAATCCGGTCGCGCAACTGCTCTCGCCTGCCTACGCCGCGAAGCTTCGGGCGACGATCTCGCCCGATCGCGCGACGCCGTCGTCGCAAGTCAAACCCGGTCTTTCTCTGACGCACGAGAATAACGATACGACGCACTTCTCGATCGTCGACGCGCAGGGTAACGCGGTTTCGATGACGTTCACCATCAACGACTGGTTCGGCGCGGGAGTCATCGCCGGCAACACGGGATTCTTCCTCAACGACGAAATGGACGACTTCACCTCAAAGCCGGGCGTTCCGAACATGTTCGGCCTGGTACAAGGCGTCGCGAACGATATTCAACCCGGGAAACGCCCCCTCTCGTCGATGACGCCGACGATCGTTACCAAAGACGGTAAGCTCGCGATGGTGACCGGCAGCCCCGGCGGTTCGCGCATCATCACGATCACGCTGGAAACGATGCTCGACGCGCTCGTCTTCGGCATGAACGCGCAACAAGCGGTCGACGCGCCGCGCATCCACATGCAGTGGTTGCCCGACCGCATCGAATACGAACCCGGCGCGTTGACAAACGCGACGATGGCGGCGCTACGTAGCGAAGGCTACACCCTCAAAATGATTCCGTCGTGGGGTTCTGCACAGGCGGTCGTCGTCGATCCGAAGACGGGCGTTCGCTATGGCGGGACCGATTGGCGTCACCCGTCGGGCGCCGCACTCGGATACTAACGGTGCCGGCCGTGACCAAGAGCGCGGCCCTGCTGGCGGAATGCTCGCTCGTGACGCGCACCCCCGGCGGCTGCGCGTGGTGCGGCAAAGCCCTCCCCGCGCGGCGCCGCACCTGGTGCAGCGATCGGTGCGGCGAGGCGTTTTGGAAGAACCACTGGTGGTCGCTCGCGCGTCGCGCTGCGAAGCGTCGCGACAAATACCGGTGTACGAAGTGCGGACACGTCCTGCCGAAGCGCCCGGCGCGCACCGCCTTCCGTACCGAGTCCGCATACAAAAAAGCGATGGCCGCATGGCGCGCCGCGCGCAAGGCCGGCCGCCTCGAAGTCAATCACATCGTCGCAGCGAACGGGCGCCACGCGCAAATCAGTTGCGTGCACCACGTCGAGAATTTGGAGACGCTCTGCATCGCGTGCCACGCGCTGCACACCGCGGAGCTGCGCGATCGCGTGAAGGCCACCAAAGCCGAGCGTGCCGCCGCGGCCGCCGGTTGACGAGCTTTGGCTGGCCCGTGCCCGGCTTTTGGACCGCGCCTTTCGTGCAAATCCACTAGGTCCGCCGCA
>DAHUXY010000029.1 GCA_027315505.1 Vulcanimicrobiota bacterium
TTTAAACTGGCGCTGAACAGACTTCCAATGTTCATCTGCGAACTGCGGATCGTTGAATCTGTAGGTGCTCGGGATCGCGTCAATCTCCAGAGCAACGAGGTCGTTTAGCAAATAGCGGTCAGTCGCGTCCGTAGTCGTTTCAACTCTCCCTCCCCGAGATAGGCGGCGCCTCGCGATCGCGTGCCTGCGCTGTAAGCCTCAGCGCTTTACCGAACGCTGCATCCTCCGCCGTTGCGACGTCCGCTACGAAGCCACGCAGGCCGATCGCTAATGTATCGCTGCCGTCGGGTGCCGCAACTACCGTAAAGTCGAGCGACTGCAGCCGCAAACGCGGATCGAGCGCGGCCGCGAAAAACAATGCATCGCCGTCCATTCGGCACAATTGCTCGCGCACGAACCGTACCTCGTGCGCGCGTGCGCGGTCTTGTGAAAACCGCACGGCGCTCAACGCCAGGTTGGCCCCCGCGCATTCGCCCTCGATGCAGAGCAGCCCGCGCCGTTCGAAGGGGCGCAGCAGCGGGGCCGGGAGATAGCGATCGTGGATCGCACGGGCACGATATGCGCTCGACCAAAACAGCGCCTCGCTTCCGCGATAGCCCCAGCCGTACTCGAAGCGCGTGGCGAGCGCTAACGCATCGCCTTCATCAACACCGTGGATTGCGAGCAGGTCGGGAACGTGCTCGCTAAGATATGCGGCGAGCGAACGCATCGCGTCCGCTCGCAGGGTTCCGTGCGTGCGTACTGCGGCGAGCCGCAACGCGTTCACAGAGTGGAATTGCCCAGACCCGAGCAGATAAGGCCGACCGCAAGCGCGGCCGTTTGATTGCGGTTGTCGAGGATGGGATTGATCTCCACCATCTCGATCGATCCAAGCGCGCCGGATTCGGCGAGCATCTCCATGGCGAGGTGCGCTTCGCGATAGCTCAGGCCGCCTTTAACCGGCGTGCCCGTCCCCGGTGCTTCGCTCGGGTCGATGCCGTCCATATCGAACGAGACGTGGATGCGTCGCCCGCCGGCGCCCGCGAGCCTCAGCGCTTCTTCCATCACGCGCGTCATGCCGAGCTTATCCACGTCGGTCATCGAGTACGCGCGCACGCGGGATTCGTGCAGGATGCGTTTCTCCACCACGTCGACATCGCGCAGGCCGATCAACACGGTGTTCTCCGCCAGCGCGTATCCGCGTTCGAGCGCGAACCAGAGCGGCATGCCGTGGACGTTTCCCGACGGTGAGCTCTGCGGGTTATTGATATCGGCGTGCGCGTCGATCCATACCAAGCCCGGCGCATTGCCGTACGCGCGCGTGAGACCCGCGAGCGTTCCCATCGCGATCGAATGATCGCCGCCCAGAACGATCGGCATTCGTTTTGCGTGGATCGCCGATTCCACCAACGCCGCAAGCTCGTCGCAGACGCCCTGGATAACGGAGAAATACTTCGCGCCTGCCTCGCCCGCTTCAATCGACTCGCGAATCGGCACGTGCAAGTTCCCATGGTCGACGATGTGCTCGACTCCTAGAGCGCGTAAGCGTTCGTAGAGTTTCGCGTATCGCACGGCCGCCGGGCCCATGTCCACGCCCCGGCGGCTGGCGCCCAAATCCATCGGAACGCCGATGATCTCCACAGCGGAAATCGCGGAGAGCGCGGCGTTCACGGAGATTCTCCGTTCGCCTTACCCGCGTGGCCGCTCTCGCGTATGGGCCGCGCCGCGCGCGATGGGAAGAGGCGCTTCACCGTCCACGTCAGCGCGCCGCTCGCAACGTTGGCCGGACCCTTGAGCAGCTTCCAGCCACCGCCGATGTAGCCGTCGTCGAGATCGATGATGAAGAGAAAGACGCGCGAGCGTTGCGGTAAGGCATCGCTCCATTCGCGAGCGCGCGCAACACCCTTGGGGTCGCGGGCGCGTAGTGCGGCGAGCACGGCATCGTCATCGAACGCGTCCGCGACGATCTCGGCAAAGGCGCGATGGCTTAGCCCCAACCGCTCCAGCAATGCGCGGTCCATCGGACTTTGCCCGAAGAGATAGCTGCCGAGCGTGCCTTGCAGCGCGCTACGCGTTTTATCGATCAGCCGCGGCAACCAGCGGATGCCGCCCACCTGTTCGCTCCATCGTCGCGGCGGCTCTTGCCGTAAATCTCGTACCATTTGCGAGCGGCTTCGGTACGCAGGCAATGGCTCCCCGCAGTCGTACAGAGTCGACGATGAAACAGAAGGCGTTTGTCGCTCTGTTGATGGCGTCCGCCCTCTGCCTCGCGGGCTGCGGGCTGCGCCATCCCGGGCCGCGGCCGGGGCAGCTCACGCTCGGCATGGTCACCGACGTCGGGGGCCTGGGCGACCGATCGTTCAACGATTCGGCGTATCGCGGCCTGCTCCGCGCTCGCGCGAAACTCGGCGCATACATTCAGGTGCTACAATCCCGCTCCGCGGCAGATTACGAGCCCAATCTCAGCGCGCTAACGAACCTGCATTTTCAAATGATCTACGCCATCGGGTTTCTCATGAGCCTCGATCTCGATCAAATCGCTAAAGAGCATCCGCACCAGCATTATGCGATTATCGACGCGGTCGTGCCCGACCCCAACGTCGTCTCGGTGACGTTTCGAGAACAGGACGGCTCCTTTCTCGCCGGTGCGCTGGCCGCAATGATGAGCAAGACGCACCACATCGCGTTTCTGGGCGGCCAAGATATTCCGCTCTTGCGAAAGTTCGAGGCCGGGTATACGGCCGGAGCGCGTGAAATCGATCCGAATATCCGCGTGGACGTGAAATACGTCGGTAGCTTCGACGACGTCGCGTCGGGGCAAGAGCTCGCGAACGTGCTCTTCGATTCGGGCGCCGATATCGTGTACACCGCCGCCGGCAAAGCGGGCCTCGGTGCGATCGACGCGGTGAAATCGCGCGATACGGATTACGTGATCGGCGTGGACTCCAACCAAGATGCGCTCGCGCCGGGACGCATCCTCACTTCGATGGTAAAAAAAGTCGACGTCGCAGTCTTCGACGTCGGCCGGGCGATCCAACGCGGCAAGCCGCTCACCGGGCACTTGGTGCTCGGCCTCAAAGACGGAGCCATCGGATTGACCGACTTCAAGTATACGCGCAAAGCGATCGGCCCCGCGCGTCTGGCGCGCCTCGAACTCATCCGGCGCGCGATCGTAAGCGGCAAGATCGATCCACCGGACACGCGCGCGAAACTCGCTACGTTCAAGCCGGTCGCACTCTGATGCAAGGCTCCGCGCAACCCGTTCTTCTGCTTCGCGGCATTCGCAAGACCTATCCCGGAGTGGTCGCGGTCGATGATGTCGATCTGGAACTCTTCCCCGGCGAAATCCACGCGTTGGTCGGCGAAAACGGTGCCGGCAAATCGACGCTCGCATCGATCGCCTTCGGTGAAGTGCGTCCCGACCGTGGAACGGTCGAAGCCCGCGGCGCGGTCGGCTTGGTGCACCAGCATTTCGAGTTGGCGGGGCGGTTGCGCGTCTGGGAGAACGTCTTACTCGGCCGCGAGCCGCGGCGCGGCTGGCGCATCGACGCCGCTGCGGCGCACGCGCACGTCGTCGCGCTCGCGGAACGCAACGGGCTCGCAATCGATCCCGACGCGTTCGTCGACGAATTGCCCGTGGGCATCCAGCAACGCGTCGAATTACTGCGCGAACTCGATCGCGAGCCGGCCATCCTCTTATTGGATGAGCCGACCGCCGCGCTCGCGCCGGCCGAGATCGCCAGCTTCTTCGCTACCATCACCGCCTTGGCCGAGCGCGGCACCGCAATCATGATTGTCACCCACAAACTCGCCGAAGTGATGGCGTACGCGCACCGCGTCAGCGTGATGCGTCACGGCGCGATCGTGGAGCGAACGCTCGCCGCGCAAACCAGCGGGGAGCAACTCGCTCGGGCGATGGTCGGCGGCGACCTCCCGCCGGTTGCGGCACGCGCCGCCACCACACACGCGCCGTGTTTGCGCGTTGCGGACCTCTACGGCGGAGACGACGAACGCGCCGTGCGCGGCCTGACATTCGAGGTACGCGCGGGAGAGATCGTCGGCATTGCGGGCGTCGAGGGAAACGGGCAGAGCGCGCTCGCCGACGCGCTCGCCGGGGTCATTCCCTATCGAGGCACCGTCGAGCGGCCGCCGCATGCACGGATCGGAATTATTCCGCAGGACCGGCTCGCCGAGGCGCTCGTCCCGAATTGGTCGATCGTCGAGAACGCGATGCTCGGACGCCAGCACCGGGCGCGTTCGCGCCGCGGAATGCTCGTCGATCGCGTCCACGCTCGCGAAGACGCGCGGCAGATCGTCGAGCGGTACGACGTCCGTACGCCGTCGCTGGACGCCACGGTAAAGCACCTCTCCGGGGGAAACCAGCAGAAGGTCGTGGTCGGACGCGCGCTCATCGACGCGCCGAGCCTGATCGTTGCGTACAATCCGACGCGCGGTATCGACGTCGGCGCGAGCGCGCTCGTGCAGTCGCGCTTGATGCAGGCGCGCAACGAAGGGGCGGCGGTCTTGCTCATCTCGTTCGAGCTCGATGAAATTCTCTCGCTCGCCGACCGCATTCTCGTGATGTATCGCGGTGCGATCGTCGGCACATTCGAGCGCGACGCGGTCGAGCGCGCGCAGATCGGACGCCTGATGGCGGGGATCGCATGAAGCGGGCGCTTTCGATGCTCTCCGGGCCGCTGGGAGCGATACTGCTGGTCGTCGTCCTTATGTCGCTCGCAATGGTCGTTGCCGGGACCAGCCCGATCGACGGGTTTTCGGCGCTGTTCTTAGGCGCGCTCGGCGGCCGCAACGAATTGGGCGAGACGCTCGTAGCCACCACCTCGCTGCTCTTTCCCGCGCTCGGCATCACGCTTGCATTTCGAGCGGGGCTGTTCAACATCGGCGCCGAGGGGCAGCTGCTGATGGGCGGCCTCTTCGCGGGCGCCGCCGGTGCCGCGATCGCGCTTCCACCGGCGATCGAAATCACGCTGCTGCTGTTGCTCGGAGCGGTGGGCGGCGGCATCTGGGGCGGCATCGCGGGCTGGATGAAGGCGCGCTTTGGCGCGAGCGAGATCATCGCAACGCTCATGCTCAATTTCGTCGCCGCATTTCTCGCGCTCGATCTGGTGAGCGGGCCGTTGAAGGGGCCCGTGGCGAGCGGCGCCGAGACCGCGTGGCTCGCGCCGCAGTACTGGCTGCCCACCCTGCTGCCGCATACGCGTCTCTCGATCGGGCTCGTGATTGCGCTGGCGATTGCGGTGGTGCTGCAGTTCGTCTTCACGCGCACGGTGTTTGGCTACGACCTGCGCGCCGCCGGCGAAGCGCCCGAAGCGGCGCGGCGCAGCGGCATCGATCTGCGGCGCCTCACCTGGCTCTCACTCGCGCTCTCGGGCGCGATTGCGGGCGTCGGCGGCGCGGTGATCGTCACCGGCGAGTTGCACCGGTTCAATACGCAGCTCTCGCCCGGTTACGGATTCACGGCGATTGCGGTCGCGCTCGTCGGCGATCTGAACCCGCTGTGGGTCTGCGTAGCGGCGTTCGGCTTCGGCATCCTTGAAGCGGGCGGCCTTGCCATGCAGGCAAGCGCGCAAGTCCCCAAGGATGCGATCCATCTGATCGAAGGCTTAATTATTCTCGTCCTCGCCGCACGCCGCTACGTCGCCGCGCGCACCGAGGTTGCTTGATGGGAGCGACACCATGACCCTGGCGATAACGCTCATCGTTCTCACGCTCATCAAAGCGACCCCGATCGTCTACGCGGCGCTGGGCGGCGTGATATCCGAGCGATCCGGCGTCATCAACATCGGCCTGGAAGGCATGATGGTGGCCGGCGCGTTCTTCGCGGTCATCGTCTCGTACGCCACGGGTAGCCCGGTTCCCGGGTTAATGGCCGGTATAGCGGCGGGCGCCGCGTTCGGGTACATCCTCGCCCTCGCGGCGACGCGCTTTAAGGTGGACCAAATCGTCGCCGGTACGGGCATCAACCTCATCTGTACCGGCGGGGCCGCGTACGGGCTCGTTTTGCTCTTCAACCAACCGGGCGCAAGCGTTCAGGTACACGCCCTAGGATCGGACTACTGGATCCTCGTCCTTCTCGCGTTCGCGCTCGCCGCGGCATTGCACGTGGTGCTCTATCGCACGCCCTGGGGGCTGCGCGTGCGGGCCTGCGGAGAGAATCCGTTTGCCGTCACATCGGCCGGGCTCAATCCCCTGCTGCTACGCACGTACGCGGTGGTGCTCAGCGGCGCGCTCGCCGGCCTGGGCGGCGCGTTCCTCTCGATTGGAGAGCTCAACCTCTACTCCGAAGGAATGACCGCCGGTCGCGGCTTCATCGCGCTGGCCGCGGTGATCTTCGGACGCTGGACGCCGTTAGGCGCGACCGGTGCGGCCCTGGTGTTCGGACTCTTCGAAGCGTTGCAGTTCGTCCTCGAAGGGCGCATCGCGTGGCTCCCGCCAAGCGCGATGTCCGCACTTCCATATGTGGCCGCATTGATCGCGCTGGCAGGCATCACCGGGAGAGTACGTCCGCCCAAAGCAGACGGCGTTCCGTATTAAAAGAAATACTCTTCGGCAAGTAGGACTTTTGACTCTATCTTTGCTACAATACGTCGCAACGTGAACGATACATCGGGTCTGCGTCGCCGTTGTGCGATACTCGCCGCCGTTGCATCGCTGCTCGCTTCGAGTATGGGGGTTGCGCGCGCTTACGCCGTTCCGCAACCACTAGCCGAGTTACGAGCGGATGTCCGTACCCTTGCCGCACGCTTGCCCGCCGCCACCGCCGTCGAAGTGATGGATCTCTCGACCGGCTATAGCGCCGGTTACAATCAGAGCCGCAGCATGCCCGCCGCTTCGACGATCAAGATTCCGGTGATGATCGAGGTCTTCAAGCAACTCGAGGCCGGACGATTCAATCTGCAGCGGCGCGTGACGCTCTTGGAAAGCGATAAGGATTACGGCTCGGGCGAACTCTGCGATCTGCCGGTAGATACGACGTATCCGGTCTCAGAGCTGCTCGAAAAAATGATCGACATCAGCGATAACACCGCCACCAACATGCTCATACGCTTGGTCGGGCGGCAACGAATCAACCGAACGATGCGCGAGCTCGGCCTGCATCATACCGTGTTGACCAACGACGTTCGCACCGCCAGTTGGGACGTGCGCCAGGAACTCCGCTCCTCGCCCAGCGACATGGTCCGCCTTCTCGCGTTGATGGCGCAGCGCCGTCTGGTCGATGCGTGGGCCTCGGGCGAGATGATCTCGATCCTCGAGCAGGACGAGTACAACACGCTCCTCCCCGAACCGCTCCCCGACGACGTGCCGATCGCGCACAAGACCGGCAGCTTTTTCGATACGCTCGACGACGTCGGCATCGTTTATGCCGCGCAGGCGCCGTACGTGATCGCGGTCTATACCACGGGCTTACCGTCGCGCGGCATCGGGCGCACGTTTTTTCATCAGCTCTCGAGTGACGCATATCGTGACGAACAGCGCCTCGCCGCGTGGAGGGCCACCGTCGGCATCGACACGTTCGCCGTCGGCGACACGGTTGGCGAATCCGTGAGCGCGCACGTGCCGTCGGACGTTCGCTACTGGCGCAGCGGTACCGAACTCGACGCCGGCGGCGGGCAGTAGCGGCGAGCTAGGAGCCTAGATGCGGGCCTTTGCATACGTCGGCGAGAGCCACTGCGCATAGGCCGGTTCCCTGCCGTTCACGACGCGCAGGTAATATTCGCCCAGCTTTTTACCGATCGGTCCGATCGTCCCGTCGCCCACGGTGCGGCGGTCGATCGAGGTCACGTGGGCGATGCCCGCGGCGGTACCGGTGAAGAAGATCTCTTCGGCCGCATAGAGTTCGCCGCGATCGATCGCGCGCTCGACCACCTCGATGCCGAACACGTCCCGCGCGATCGTCATGATCGCTCGGCGCGTGCAGCCTTCGAGCACGTTCTGCGACGGGTCGGGCGTATAGAGCTTGCCGTCGCGCACGATGAATACGTTCTCGGCCGAGCCCTCGGCGACGTGGCCGTCGTGCGAGAGCAGGATCGCCTCGTCGTAACCGTTCCCGACCGCTTCGCTCTTGGCTAACGCCGAGTTGACGTACAGGCCCGTGATCTTCGCGCGCGGCGGCGCCATCGTATCGTCGGCGCGGCGCCACGAACTGATGCACACCGCGAGCCCGCGCGCCGGATCGAGATAGCTTTTAAACGGCACCGGAATCATCGCGAACGAATCCGGCACGTTATGCAGACGCACGCCGATATCTTCGGCCGCTTTGAAGATGCACGGGCGGATGTAAATATCCGTCTCGAAGTGATTGCGCTCGGCCAGATCGAGCGTGATATCGATCAATTCGCCGGTCGTGTGCGGCAACTCCATCATCAGAATCTTCGCGGAAGTGCGCAGCCGCTCGTAGTGCTCGCGCAGCAGCACGAGATAGAGTTCGCGATCTTCCGGCACCCAATACCCGCGAATCCCTTCGAAGCATCCGGTTCCGTACTGCAGACCATGCGTGAGCAGGCCGACCTTGGCCTCATCGTAGCGACAGAAGCGGCCGTTGGAATAGACGGTGGTCGATGACAGGTCCACAGCAAGTACTCTCCGTGACGTTAGCGTGCGCGCGGCAATCGCCAAGAGCCGCACGGCAGCGTCGAAGGTTGCAGGCGTGCCTTCGTGGCACCTCCGTATCATGCTCCGCCGATCCGTCGTTAGCGTGCTCTTGCTCTTGGGTGTCGTAGCCGCCACGACGGTAACGGCCGTGCTGCTACCGACCGGGTGGCGCATCACGCCCCCGAGCGGCCCCACCGCATCCCTCGGACTCTTTCCGCAAGGCATCGCGCTCTCACCGCACGGGACGCGAATAGCGGTTGTCGAGGCCGGCGACGGGCCACCCGCTCTGCGCGTCCTCGGCGCGTCGAACCTGCGCCTCATCCGCGTCATCGCGCTCAAGAGCGCCTTCGGAAAACCATCCTGGCTCGATGCGACGCACGTGCTGGTCGCGGGCGCCGGAACCGATGCCCTCGACGACGTCGATGTTGCCGGCGGGTCGTATCGGGCGATTCCGATCGGCCCGAAAACGTGGCCCGCCAACGTCGCAATCGATCGAAAGACGGCAAACGTTGCCACCGTCGACGACGGCAACGGCAGCGTGACGCTGGTCGATCTCGCAACCCAACGCACGACGACGATAGCGGTCGGGCCGCACCCGAGCGATGCCGCATTCACCGCCGATGGCAAGCGCTTATACGTAGCGCTACGCGGGAGCGACGCAATCGCACGCATCGACCTCGCAAGCCGTCGCGTTCGGATCGTTCCCGTAGGCATGCATCCAAGCGCACTTGCGATCGGCGGCGGAACGCTGTACGTCGCGCAGAGCGACGACGATAGCGTGCGCGCGATCGATCTCGCCGACGATCGTACGATCGCCGTCATCCCCGTCGGATTACGAGGGGGGCGCGTTCGCGGCTTCGGCGCATCGCCCAACGCGCTCGCGATTGCCGATGGAAGGCTCTATGTCAGCCTGGGCGCGGAGAACGCCGTCGCCACCTTCGCGCCGACCGCTCCGGAACGTATCGCCTACATTCCCACCGGCTGGTATCCGAGCGGGGTCGCCGCACTGGGCACGCGTCTGTACGTCGTCGACGCAAAAGGCGAGAGCAGTCCCGCCAACCCGCAGTTCGATCCGTTTTCGCCCAATTCGGCCGGCTACGTCGGATCGAGCCTGGATGGGTCGCTCCGGAGCATCGCTGTGACCGCTCGCGTCCTCGCGCAGAGAGCGACGGTTCTCGCCGACGCGCAACCGCAATGGCTGCCGCCGCAGCACACCATCATCCGCCCCGACGGCCCGATCCGGCACGTCATCTACGTCATCAAAGAAAACCGGACGTACGACGAGGTTCTCGGCGACATCGCGCAAGCGGACGGCGACCCAAGCCTCGTATGGTTCGGCAAAAGAAATACCCCGAATCAGCACGCGCTCGCCGAACGGTTCGGTATCTTCGATCGCACCTTCGCCGACGCTCAGGTGAGCGCGGACGGGCACAATTGGTCGACCGCGGCGTTCGCGAACGATTATCTCGAGCGCATGTGGCCCTCGGTGTATGCCGGCCGCCGCTCGCTCTACGATTTTGAAGACGGCGCCACGGCGTCGGTGCCGCACAACGGCTATCTGTGGGACGACGCGCTACGAGCGCACGTGAGCTTTCGCGATTACGGCGAGTTCGTCACGAATCCGGCGTCCGCAAGCGCCGTCGTCACCACGCGCATGCCGGGGCTACTCGGCCACATCGACCCCGAATATCCCGGGTTCGATCTGCAGATATCCGACCAAACCCGCTACGCGTTATGGAAGCGCGAATTCGATGCTTACGTGGCGCACGGCGATCTGCCGCAGTTGGAGATCGTGCGGCTACCGAACGATCATACCGAAGGAACGCGCCCGGGCGCGCTGACGCCGCAGGCCTACGTCGCGCAAAACGACTACGCGCTCGGAGAGATCGTCGCGGCCGTTTCGCACTCGCCGTATTGGGCCAGCACCGCCGTCTTCGCGATCGAGGACGACGCGCAGAACGGGGCCGATCACGTCGACGATCAGCGCACGACGCTCTACGTCGCTTCGCCCTATGCCGCACCCGGCGTTCACCACACCCACTACAGCACCGCGTCGGTATTGCGTACGATCGAAATCGTTCTCGGGATGCCGCCGATGTCGGTATACGACACGGTCGCGGAGCCGCTCTATACCGCGTTCGCGGCGCGCCCGGACCTGCGCGCTTTCGACGCGATCGCGCCGGAAATCGACGTTCGCGCCACGAACGCTCGCACGGCATACGGAGCATCGCAGAGTATGCGGCTCGATTTCGCCCACGCCGACGCCGTCGATCCCGCGCTTTTTAACGATATCCTCGCCCACGCCGCCGGAGGACATTTGTGAACCTTTGGGTACTAGCCGGAACCAGCGCGGTCGCATCGACGGTGGAGTTCGTCGAAGCGGCCACGATCGTGCTCGCCGTCGGCTTTACGCAGGGCTGGCGAGCGGCGTTGACCGGTACGCTGTGGGCAACGCTTGCGCTCGGCGTGCTGGTCGCTCTCTTTGGGCCGTTACTTGCGAACATTTCGTCGGTGCATCGCATCGAAGTCTTCGTAGGACCGTTCCTGATCGTCTACGGCATCGGCTGGCTGCGGAAAGCGGTGTGGCGTTACTCCGGCCGTAAGGCGATGCGAGACGAACAGGCAAACTACGACCGTGAGGTCGAGCGACTGCGCGCCGATCGCGAGCGTCATCTCGGTTTCGCGACCGCCTTTCAAGGAGTCTTTATCGAAGGGTTGGAGGTTGCGGTGATCGTGGTAACCTTCTCTGCCACGCGTCACGGCTCGATCGCCTGGGCGGCGGGCGGCGCCGCCGTGGCGTTGATCGCGGTGTTGATTGCGGCGATTGCGCTACACAAGCCGTTCTCGCGCGTTCCGGAGAATGCGCTCAAAGCTACGGTCGGAATCATGCTGCTCTCGCTTGGCACGCTCTGGGCGGGCGAAGGGTTGGGCGTGGCCTGGTGGCTCGGCGACTCGACGCTCTTCGCGTTGGTCGTCCTCTATTTGGGGATCTCGGTCATCTTAGTGGCGCTCATGCGGCCGCAGGCAGCCAGAGCATGAAGGCGCTCGCGGAGGTTTGGGATTTCATTACGGGCGGGTCGCTCGTCGCACCGGCCGCCGTCGTCATCGCCGTCGGCTTCGCATTGTTGCCCCTAGGGCTCGCCGGACCGCTCAAGGCTGCGATCTTCCTGGCCATCGTGCTCCTCGGATTCGTCGGCTCGGCCTTCGAACGGCCACGGTAAAATTTCAGCGCAGGCAGGCGAATCCAACCCGGCTATCGCAGGAGTTTTGGTCTAAGAGCCTGTTAGGATTGGGCCGTTTTGGCCATTTGACCCCGTAGGCAACTTCGTAGACCCAAGCCGGACAGGCTCCGAACGATTCGTGCCGATGCTGCAACGGTACGAGCGATTTATTGAAGGAGAGTGATCCAATGGCTTCCACTCCCACATCGACGGGTAACCGTTGGGGAATCGCGCTTGCGGGCGTGATCGTCATGATTTGCCTGGGCACCGTCTACTCGTGGAGTATTTTCACGAACTCACTCATCGCGGGATTCAATTGGAGTCAGCAAGGTGCGACGACTCCGTTCGAACTCGCAATCTTCTTCCTCGGCCTCGGTGCGGTATTCGGAGGACGCTGGCAAGATCGCGTCGGTCCGCGCACCGTCACCATCGTCGGCGTCATCCTCTGGGGCCTTGGCGTAGCGCTCGCCGGGCTCGGAACGCAAGCGATCGGCCAGTGGTGGCTCTATCTCACCTACGGAATCATCGGTGGATTCGGTAACGGCATGGCGTACGTCACGCCGGTTGCCATGGTGACGAAATGGTTCCCGGATCGCCGTGGTTTAGGTAGCGGCTTGGTCGTCATGGGTTTTGGGCTGGGCGCTTTTTTCTACAACCAAATCGTTCCGAAAATCGCCATCTTCGCATCGGCCGCGAAAGCGTCGGGCGCATACATTACCGCCCGTGACGCGGCGATCAAGGCCGGCACAGTGTTCGATCCTTCGACCTATCAGCTATCGCACGATCAAGTTGCCGGCGTGATGTCGATCTTCGTCGTGTCCGGCGTCGTCTTTATCGTCCTGGGCGGCCTCTGCGCGTTCTTGCTCAAGAATCCACCGGCGGGCTACTCCGTCGCGGGTGCGACGGCTACGGCCGCGGCACACGCTCCCAGCTTCACACCGGGCGAAGTGCTCAAGATGCCGCAATTCTACGGCCTTTGGCTCTTGCTCTTCCTCAACGTCACGGCCGGCATTATGATCATCGCAAATGCCGTTCCGATCATCATCGAGCTCACGAAGGTCTCCGCCGCCGTCGCGGCCCCTGCATACGGATTCCTCGCCATTTTCAACGGCCTGGGACGCTTTTTCTGGGGCAGCGTTTCGGACCGGATCGGACGAGGCTTGACCTATACGGTCATGTACCTCATCCAAGTTGTCGTATTTTTCTTCCTCGGCGGATTCCATTCGCTCTCGCTGGTCGGCGTGGCATATGCCATCGTTCTGCTTTGCTACGGCGGCGGCTTTGGCGTCATGCCCTCTTTCAATGCCGATTTCTTCGGGACGAAGTTCCTCGGCGCGAATTACGGCATGATTCTTACCGCATGGGGATTAGCCGGCGTCGTCGGGCCGTTCATCGGCGCGCGCATCAAGGATGCCACCGGATCGTTCCACGGAGCGCTCATTCCGGTCGCAATCATGCTGCTCGTCGCAGCGGTCATCCCGTTCCTCGTCAAGAAACCCACCAACCTGCCACGCGAAGCCGCCGCATAGCTGCCGCTCCGCTAGCACATGCAACGCCCGGCATCGACGATGCCGGGCGTTGTTTTTGTACCGGCGGCTACAATACGTCGGGATCGTAGATGATGCGGATCGTTCCGACCCGCCGGTCCTTCACGTACAGCGCTACCGAGAGATCGTTGTACACTAAGCCGGTGTCACGAGCGTAGGTGAAGATCGCCCACGGGCGCCGGCCGCGAGGGCGCGCAAGATCGCATCCCGCCTGCTCGAACCGTTCGTATGGCGTGCGTGCGGGGAAATCGTCGGCCGCATCCCCAAGCCCGACGCGCGAACAACGCAGGCTCAGCACGTCTTCGAAGAACCGCTTGATGCGATTGGCGTTGAGATCGGTGACGTAATCGCCGGTCCAGTCCCGGCGACACTCTTTGTAGTGCCCGAAGCAATAGCCGTTGAGATCGACGGCGAACATCGCCTTTATAGCGGGATCTTTGGGCACCCAGCGATCGATGATCGCGTTGATCCCGTCTTCGACGGCGCGGTCGTAACGCGTAGCGAATTTCGGCGGGTCGAATCCGGTCGCGGGAACGCGCGAGACGTCGAAGAGTCGCGCCAGCTCGGCGATGCGCGTTCCGACGATGCTCTGGTAGTCGGTATCCTTGCAATCCGCGAGCGTTATCGCGCCGCGGTCGACGGCGTCGTCAAACGCCTCGTCCATCTCTTGCGCCAGCGTCAATCCCCAATCGCGGATGCGTTCCGCGAACGTCCCGAGCGCGCGATGCGCGGCAAGATCGTGCGCTTGGCGTCCGACGTTCGCAAGTTCCAAGCGACGGGTGTCGGTAGCCGTCGCGGCGCTTGCGTCGATCGCGCTCACGGCTGCATCGATCTCGTGCAGGAGTTCGTCGAAGCCGGTCACTTGCTGCTGCGCGACGATCGCCAGTTCTTGCGCACGATCGACGGCACGGGCGATCGTCTGCAGGAGCTTCTCCACCACGCCCTCGATATCGCGAGCCCGGTCTTCCACGTCGTGCGTCCGCGCCGTGGCATCGTTCGTTCCGGCGCTCATCTCGCGGCCCGATGCCGAGACGGCTTCGATCACGGCGCTCACCTCGCGCGTCGCGCCGTGCGTCCGGTCGGCAAGCTTGCGAATCTCTCCGGCGATAACCGAAAAGCCCAAACCGGCCGTACCGGCATGGGCGGCTTCGATAGCGGCGTTGAGTGCCAAGAGATTGGTCTCTTCGGAAATCTCATCGACGAGATTGAGAATCGCCCCGGCCCTATCGAGCGAGGCCGACATCTCCTCCACGACGGTGCGAACCAGCCCCACCTGCTCGCGAACGGTTCCCAACGACGCAACCGAGGCGGCCAGCGATCGCGCCGGCGCCTCGATTTCGGCGCGTAGCTCGTCGCCAAGGCGCTGCATGGTGCGAGCCGAGGTAAGCAAGGAGTGCGCGGCTTCGCGCGACTCCGTGAGCGCGCGATTGCCGGCGTGCAGCGACGTCTTTAACTCCAAGAGCGCGCCGGCGATGGATTTCCACGAGAAACTGTTGCGCGCGACGGCAACGGCGACGCGCATGACCGTGGTGAGAATCTCGCGTTCCTTCGCCGCGAGCGTGCTCGCGAAATGCGCTACCGCTCGGGCAACGAGGGCCGCTGCCGAATCGTCGCCGCCGATGCCCGCGCTCGCGAGCGCGTCGGTCTCGCCGCCGGCAACGCGCACGATCGCTTCGACGAGCGTGGATTCTGCCGGCGGCATGGCGCGCGAACTCCGCGCGTCCGCGAAGCGGTAGGACGCGATCGACGAGCGAGCCTGGGAAAACATCTCCTCCAAATCGATTGCGGCGGCACCTTGCGCCGCTTTGGCCGTGGCCTGCGCTTGCATCGCGACGCTTTCCACGTTCTCGGCCAGCAACGGCAACGCGGCCTGCTGCTCCGCCGCGATCGCGGCGATCGCCTCGACCGGCTCCGCAAACGCGCCGACCAGCGCGTCGATGCGCTCCACGCCGCGAGCGATGGCGCCGGTGTCGGAGGAAAGCTGCTCGGCCGCGTGGAGCGCCTCGGTGGTGACCGAGCCGACCCGCGCCGTCGATTCGCGCAGCTGTCGCGCGATGGAGCCGATATCGCGGACCGAATCCTTGGTGGACTCGGCGAGCGTCCGGACCTCGGTCGCCACGATGCCGAAACCCTTACCGGCCACCCCAAAATGGGCCGCTTCGATGAGCGCGTTGGTGCTCAGCAGGCCCGCCTGCCGCGAGATGCGAGCGATCCCGTCAACGAACGCGGAGAGGCCTACCGACGTTCGCTGGAGTGCGCCCGCCGATGCCTCCACGTTATTGATAGAGGCTACGAGCGGCTCGACCCGCGCCCGCGTCACCTCTTCGAGGGCACTCCGCGATGCGTCCCGCGCGCCGAGCGCTTCGCGCTCGAGGGATTCGATCTGCGTCGCCACGTGGACGGAGCCGCCGCGCGCTTGGTCCAGCGTAAGGGACGCATGCTCGATCAAGCGATTGTAGCTCGTAGCATCGGCGAGCGCATACCGGATCTGCTCGGCGTTGCGGGCGATCGCGGCGTCCGCATGCCCGATGACGGCCACATAGCGTTCGAACTCGCCGCTAAAGACGCGAACCATTTCCAGCGTCGCCGCGAGGATGGCGGTTTCTTCAGGGGTAAGATCGTCCCCAAGCTGCGGCGATAGGCTGAAATCGCGGTTAGCGACGACCGCATCGAGCCAGCTCGAAAGCTGCTGGGCGAAGTGCAACCCAATGGGTGCATCTAACGCTTGCATAGTTCAGTAATCGGTCACTTTGGGCACAAATCTCTTAGACCGCTTAGATTATGGTTCGCTTCATGAGGGGTAGCATGGCAAAAACGACGATCGATCTCACGAAAATGCTATCGGCCGGGGAGGGCCTGCGTTTGAGCGAGCGCGTCGGCATGATGCCCAATCTCGCGTCCGAACGTACGCGAACGCTCAAGGGCCGCATCGCCCATGCAAAACCGGTCGTCAGCCTGTGCCCGTATTGCGCGGTAGGCTGCAGTACGCTTGCCTACGTCAGCGACGAAGGCAAGCTGCTGGACGTCGAGGGCAACCCCGACAGCCCCATCTCGGGCGGCCACCTGTGCCCGAAGGGCTCCGCGATTTTTGGCCTGACCGTCAACGACCAGCGTTGGACGACGGTGAAGTATCGGGCGCCGTACTCGGATCGCTACGAAGAGCGGCCGCTCGCTTGGGCGCTCGAACGCATCGCGCAACGGGTCAAAGAGACGCGCGAGCAGACGTTCGTGAAAAGCTCGGATGGCAAGCGCGTCAACCATACCCTCGGGATCGCTTCGCTCGGCGGAGCGACCTTCGGCGTGGAAGAGAACTACTTGCTCGGCAAGCTGATGCACTCGCTCGGCGTGGTTTCGATCGAAAACCAAGCGCGAATATGACACTCCTCGACGGTGCCGGGTCTCGGCACCTCGTTCGGTCGCGGCGGCGCGACGGTATGGGTTCCGGATCTCGCGCACGCGGATTGCATTTTAATTGAAGGATCGAACTTCGCCGAAGCGCATCCCGTAGCGTTTCGTTTCGTCATGCAGGCTAAGGAACGCGGCGCGACCATCATTCACGTCGATCCGCGCTTTACGCGGACGTCCGCGATGGCCGACGTGTACGCCCCGATCCGGAGCGGAACCGACATCGTTTTTCTGGGCGGCATCATCAACCACGTGCTGGCTAACGAATCGTATTTCAAAGAGTACGTCGCCGCCTACACCAATGCGGCGCACCTCGTGCGGGAAGATTTCGTCGATACCGAAGATCTGCACGGTTTGTTTTCGGGATGGGACGAAGAGAAGAACGGCTACGACGTCGCCACCTGGGATTTCGAGCGCGACGAGCACGGTGCGGTCGTCAACGATCCCACGCTGCAGCACCCGCGCTGCGTTCTCAACGTGATGCGAGGGCACTTTGCGCGGTACACGCCGGAGATGGTGGAGGACGTTTGCGGCACGCCGCGAGCCTCGTTCCTGAAGATCGCGGAATTGCTGGCGAAAAACAGCGGGCGCGAACGCACGACCGCTTTTGCATACGCGGTAGGCTGGACGCAGCATACGGCCGGCGTGCAATTCATTCGCACCGCGGCCATCTTGCAGTTGCTGCTCGGCAATATCGGGCGCCCCGGCGGCGGCATCATGGCGCTTCGCGGGCATGCCAATATTCAAGGTGCGACCGATATCGCCACCCTATACGATTTGCTCCCCGGCTACCTCGCGATGCCTTCGGCGTTGCGCAACGAACAGACGCTCGAACAGTATCTCAAGAGCACGACGAAGCCGTCCGGCTGGTGGGCGAACACTCCCAAGTACGTCGTCTCGTTGCTCAAGGCGTTTTACGGCGATGCCGCAACGAAGGATAACGATTTTTGCTACGACTATCTGCCGCAGCTAACCGGCGACCACTCGACGCTGCCGACGACGATGGCGATGAAAGACGGTAACGTTAAAGGCTACTTCGTCATCGGTCAGAACCCCGGCGCGTCGAGCCAGAACGGCGAGCTTACGCGCTCGGCGATGGAGCGTCTCGATTGGCTCGTCAATATCGACTTCTACGATAACGAGACCGTTTCGTTCTGGAAACGAGAGGGTGCCGATCCCTCGAAAATCGCAACCGAAGTATTTTTCTTGCCGGCCGCCACCGTCGTGGAAAAAGAGGGCACGATGGTGCAGACCAGCCGCCTGTTACAGTGGCACGATAAAGCGATCGATCCCGCCCGCGATTCGCATAGCGATCTGTGGTACTTCTACGATTTGGGCAAGCGTCTCAAGGCGCTCTACGCCGGATCGAACGATCCGAAAGACCGGCCGATTCTGGACATGACGTGGGAGTACGATCACGACGATCCGCACGAGCGCGCCAAAGGCGAACCGTCGGCGCTTCGCGTGTTGCGTGAGATCAACGGCTTCTACACGGCAACGGGCGAGCAAGTCAAAGCCTTTACCGACCTGGCGGACGACGGTTCCACCGCGGCCGGCGGATGGATCTTTACCGGGGTCTGCCCCGACGAACACACCAATCACGCGCGCTCGCGTAGCGGCGACGATTCAACCTCGCTCAATTGGGGCTGGGCGTGGCCTGCAAATCGCCGCACGCTCTACAATCGCGCCTCGGCCGACCCGGATGGAAAGCCGTGGAGCGAACGTAAGAAATACGTCTGGTGGGATGAGGAAAAGCGCGAATGGACCGGATACGACGTTCCGGATTTTCCGAAGACGAAGGCGCCTGCCACGCCCGCGATACCCGGTGGCAAAGGCCTCGACGCCCATTCGGGGGCGGACCCGTTTATCATGAACGTCGACGGCAAGGGACAACTCTTCGTGAGCGGGGCGCTCAAAGACGGCCCGCTACCGGCCCATTACGAGCCGCTGCAATCCGTCGTGCGCAACCCCCTCTACGAGCAACAGAGTAATCCGATGCTGCGCCAGTGGGATCGCCCCGACAACGCCTACAACAAAGCGGTCGATGCCGCCTACCCGTACGTCCTGACGACCTATCGCGTCACCGAGATGTCCGGCATTATGACCCGCTACGTGCCATGGCTTGCCGAATTGCAGCCCGCCGCGTTCTGCGAAATCAATCCGGAACTCGCGGTGGAGAAGGGCATCAAAAATGGCGGATGGGTGACGATTTCGACGGCGCTCGGCGAGATGGAGGCGCGCGCGCTCGTGAGCGGCCGCCTGCGCCCGCTGCGCATCGCGAAGGGACAACGCGTGCATCAGATCGGGATCCCGTATAATTACGGCAGCCAAGTGGCGTTCGCACGCGGCGACTCGGTGGGCGATTTGATCGCGCTCTCGATGGACCCTAACGTCTCGATCCACGAATCCAAATCGTTGACGTGCAATATCCGCGCGGGGCGGCGTGCGCCGCGCCATAGCGGTGTCGTCGACGCCGACGTGCCGTCGAGCGAGCGTACGACCATGGGCCAGTCGTCGGCCTTGGGGCCGGAGGATCTCCGCGATCCGGCAGCGCTGACGCATCACGCGCGCGCGAATGACGGCAAGGATGCGAGCCACGGCATGCGACAGATGGGCCAGGGCGATCGGCCCAGTCCCGAAAAAGGAGCGTAGGATGTCAACCGGATTTTTTACCGATACCACCCTATGCATCGGCTGTAAGGCCTGCGAGGTCGCGTGCAAGCAGTGGAACGAGTTGCCGTCCGACGGCTACGAGTTCACCGGCAATTCGTACGACAATACCTCGCAGCTCTCCGGAACGACGTGGCGGCACGTCGCCTTCGTCGAACAGATGCACGTCGAGGAAACCACGATCGACGATCGCTGGCTCATGATGAGCGACGTGTGCAAACACTGCACGCACGCCGGCTGCATGGAGGCCTGCCCCACCGGCGCGATCATTCGCAACGAATTCGACTCGGTCTTCGTGCAACCGGACATCTGCAACGGATGCGGGTATTGCGTGGTCTCGTGCCCGTTCGGCGTAATCGATCTCGTGAACGTTTTCAATGCGGAAGCGAGCGGAGCATACGGGCTCGCGACGCTGAACGATCAGCGGCTCGACGATAAGCAGACGGCCGTTCAAGCCACGGGCGGCGTCGCGGGGAAGTGCACGCTGTGCTACGATCGGCAGACGCTGGGCATGACGCCGGCCTGCGCGAAGGCCTGCCCGACCGAGTCGATCCAGTTTGGAAACCTCGAAGAGCTGCGCGAACGCGCGAACGCACGCGTCGAATCGCTCGCAAAGCGGGGCATCGAAGCCTCGCTCTACGGAGCCGGCGACGTCGGCGGGGGAATCGGCGCGCTCAACGCCTTCTTCTTATTGACGGACCGGCCCGAAGCATACAACCTGCCCGTGGAGCCCGTCCTTCCGTCGACGCGGCAGCCCGCGGGGTATACGGCGGCGGCCCTTACCGCGGCCGGACTGGCGATTGCCGGATGGATGATCTTCCGCAATGCATAACGTAGCGACTCCCGACGAAGCCTTTGCCGGCGCCTCCGGGCGCGATTCGCTGCCGGCGACGCCGACGTACTTCGAGCGGCCGATGCTCAAGGCTCCGCACTGGGAGTGGAACGTCATCACGTACCTCTTCCTCGGCGGCGTGATGGGGGGCCTGGGCGTCCTCGCGACGATCGCGCGCGACGATAGAGACGACGAGCGTCGGTTGCGCCGTTCGGCGCGGTACGCATCGTTTGCGTTAGCGGCGATCAATCCGTTGATCCTCATCTCGCACCTCGGACGGCCCGAGCGTTTTCTGCATATGTTGCGCATCGTTAAATTCAAATC
Organism: Vulcanimicrobiota bacterium; assembly: GCA_027315505.1. Classification (GTDB taxonomy): domain Bacteria; phylum Vulcanimicrobiota; class Vulcanimicrobiia; order Vulcanimicrobiales; family Vulcanimicrobiaceae; genus DAHUXY01. Next base: position 20,592 of record DAHUXY010000029.1, read on the forward strand.
GCCGATGTCTCTCGGGGTCTGGGGACTGATTCTCTTCTCGGGCGCCGCCGGTGCCAACGTGGCCAGGGAGCTTGCCGATGCGGGGGTACTGCCCCGATGGACGCGCCATTTCGCCCCGAGCATCACCACGCCGCTGCAGGCCGCGCTCGGCGCCTTTGTGGCGGGCTACACCGGCGTGCTGCTCTCGGCGACCGCCATTCCCTTATGGGGTGCGGGGAAAACACATATTCCCGCGGCGTCGGTCTGCTCGGGCTTTGCCGGGGCGTGCGCCCTGGCCAGCCTGTTGGCTACCATTGAGGGCAATCACGCCGTCACGCGCAAACTCGAACGCTTGGAGATCGTGGCCGGGGGAGCCGAGCTGGCGATCCTTCTCGATTTCAAACGCGCCGCGGGAAGCTACGGCGCACCGATGTTCGAAGGCGCGCGCGGGGAGAAGTTGCGTACCCACACGCTGCTGGCCGGGATCGTGGCCCCGATGGCGCTCAATCTCATCGGTAGCGCGATTCGCCTGCCCAAGCCGCTCGACGCGGTGCGGACTACCGCCGCCTCGATCCTCACGCTCTTCGGCGGATACGTTCTTCGCGAGACGCTCATCGAGGCCGGGAAAGCTTCCGCAGCCGACCCTCGAGCGGCATTCCGCCAGCCGCGATGATCGGCGACGCGCGACCGGGCAGAACCGTACCGGTTACGCTCGATGCATACGTCGGCAGCGAACGACACGCGCAATTCGACGACGTCGTGACCGAGGAGCCGCTCGAACTCCGGTTGTTGAGCGAGGGCGGGACGCAGACGCTCGCCGTCACGATGCGAACGCCCGGCCACGATTTCGAACTCGCGGCCGGTTTCGTCACCAACGAAAGCATCGTTCCGCTCGAAGAACGGATCGAGCGCATCGGCTACTGCGTCGATCCGTCCGTCGACGCCGAGCAGCGCTACAACATCGTCAACGTTCACGTTCGCGCCGCAAGCGCGGATCTCTCGCGCTTCGAACGCCATTTTACGATGAACAGTTCGTGCGGCGTCTGCGGCAAGGCAAACCTCGACGCGCTGCGCGACACCGGCATTGCGCCGGTCTCGTCCGATCTTCGCGTGCCGGTAACGCTGCTCTACGAGCTGCCGGAACGCATGCGCAAAGCGCAGCGGGTCTTCAGCGAAACCGGCGGCCTGCACGCCGCCGCACTCTTCGCCGCGGATGGGAGCCTCCTGGTCGCGCGCGAAGACATCGGGCGGCATAACGCGGTCGATAAGGCGATCGGATGGGCGCGCATCGAAGGACGATTGCCGCTGCGCTCCTGCGTGCTGCTCGTGAGCGGCCGAACCAGCTACGAAATCCTCCAAAAAGCGGCAGTGGCGGGCATACCGGTCGTATGCGCGATATCGGCCCCGAGCAGTCTAGCCGTCGATCTCGCCCGGGCGTTCAACATTACCCTGGCGGGCTTTCTGCGCGACGGCCGCGTGAACGTCTACAGCGTACCGGAACGTATCACGCAATAACGGCGCGGCCCACGAGACGATCGAACGTCGCGACCACCTCGGCGGCGAGTACCGGGCGCATCAAGGTCTCCTTCGCCCCGAGCAGAGCCTTCGGTTCGTCCGACACCTCTACCACCGGGATCGAACGCTCTCTCGCAAAGGTTCGCAATTGCACGGCGTTCTCTGCGCTCAATGCGGGCAGATTCACCAGCAACGCATCGACGTGTTGAAGATCGGCCGCATAGAAGAACTCCTCGACGCTTCCCACGGTGGAGACCCGGTAGCTCGCCTCGCGCAGCCCGTAGGCGACGAACGAACGGTCGCGTTCGGGGTCGAGCACGACCACCGAACGCGGCATGCCGCTATGCGGCACCTGCCGCGGCAGGCGCACGGTAAACGTGCTCCCTTCGCCGAGCCTGCTTTCCGCAGCGATGCTGCCGCCGTGGAGCGCGACGAGCTGCTTGGTTAAAAATAGCCCGAAGCCGGTACCGAGTATATTCAAACTGCGCGCGTTCGACGCTCGCGAGAAGCGTTCGAAAACGGCCCCGGTCTCGCCGGGCGGTATCCCGATGCCGTTATCGCGCACCGTTATCACCACCGGGTCGCCGGCCCCGTCGATGACGACTTCCGGCGCGCTTCCATTGGGCGAATACTTGATCGCATTGTCGATGAGATTCGTAAAGACTTGCCGGAGCCGTTCGTCGTCGCCGGTCACCGTCATCGCGCCGGCGGCGGACAGAATGACCTCCCGGCGGTTCGCGTACTGAGAGAGTATCGTTCGGATGAGTTCCTCGAGATTCACCGGCTCTAATTGCAGCGTTATCTCGTTACGTTCCAGCCTCGAGAGCGTGAGGGTATCGCTCGCTAGTTCGGAGAGTTGCATCGCGGAGTCTTTGATGGTGGCGAGGAAATCGAGTTGTTCCTCCGTCGCCGGCGCGACCTCGCCGGTGAGTTCGGCGAAACCGACGATTGAGGTCAGCGGGCCGCGAAAATCGTGCGCCAGCATCGCGATGAGGTCGCTCTTCGTCTGGCTCAGTTCCAGCACGGCCCTTCTACGCTCGTCAAGCTCGTTGTAGAGGGTCACGTTACGAGCGGCAACTACGAAGTACTCCGCCAGGAGATCGGTCACAAAGAGGTCGGTGCTTCGAAGCTGATGGCCGCCTTGGGCGTGCAGGTCCAGGGCGTATTGCGCGTCGCCGAAGCGTCCGGCGTAGGCGACCGCCCGGTTCCGCAGTGGCGAAAGAACGCGAGCCTTTCGTTCCATGGCTTCATCGACGAGGGCATCCCGCATCCCGCCGTCGGCTCCTATGCATCCCAGCTCTTCCACTTCAACGCAGCGTCCGTCGTCGGTTACCGCGAGCACGCGCGACTCGATGCCGAGCAGCTCCGTGATGATTTCTCGCAACGTCGTGACGACTTCGCGCGCGTCGAGCGCGGTGAAGAGCCGCCGCGCGCTGCGCGTGAGCGCGAGCAGCCGGTCGTGTTCCTCCTCGAGAGCGGCCGTGCGCTGCACCTCATCGGTGATGTCGCGTTCGATCGACACCCAATGCGTGATCGCGCCGTGCGCGTCGAGAATCGGATACAGCGACACCTGGTTCCAGTAACTGGAACCGTCTTTCCGGTAGCTGATCAGTTCGGCTTCTGTCGGCGTCCCGCCGGCGAGAGCGAGCCGGGCCTTACGCATGCCGTCGTCATCGGGCATGTCCAGACGAAAGGAGTTCAGCGACCGGCCGAGCGCCTCATCGTGCGAATAGCCGGTTCTCAGCGCGAACGCGTCGTTCACGTAATCGAGCTGCAAGGTGCCATCGGGCGTCACGCGATAGACCAGGATGGCGTCGCCCGCGACGTTAATGGCGCGGGTGAGCAAATCGATCTCGCGCCGCGCGATTTCGCGTTCGCTCCGATCGATGGCGATGGCGATAACGCGTTCGGCTCCGTCTTCCCGCACGATATCCACGCGCAGTTCCACCGGGTAGGACGTGCCGTCGCGCCGGCGCAATTCCGCGTCGCGAACCACGGGATGCCCCGCCCGGATCCGAGCGAGCGTATCATCGAGCGCACGATCGAGGAGTAAAGGGAAAACGTCGAAGATGGGCATGCCCGTAATTTCGCGTAGCGAATACCCCAAACGCTCGCAGGCGCCTTGGGAGGCGAACGCCACCGTCTTCGCGGCCGGATCGATGGTGAAGAGATCGATGTGCGCCGAATCGAATAGCCTCAAAAAACGACGGCGCGATTCGAGCGCCGCCATCAACGCTACCGCGACCGACTCAAGCGCGGAGACTTGCGTGGCGCTGATGGTATGTGGCCGCGAATCCATCACGCAAAGCGTACCGATGGTGTATCCCTCCGGCGTCGTTAGCGGCAGCCCTCCGTAAAACCGCAGGAACGGATCGCCGGTAACCAAGGGATTCTCGCGGAAACGCTCGTCCAATCGAGTATCCGGCACGATCAGCGCACGGCCGCTTTCCACGACGTGCGTGCAGAACGAGATATTGCGCGCCGTCTCCCGCGTCGCTAGCCCCCGGGCCGACTTGAACCACTGCCGGTCCTCGTCTATGAGGCTGACCGTCGCGATGCTGGTGCCCGCCAATTCCGCTGCCAATCGCGTGAACGCCTCGTATAGCGCCTCCTCGGGCGTATCGAGAATCTGCAGGTCCTTTAGCGCCTCGATGCGCTCGCGTTCGTTTTCCGGTAACGGGGGCTGTAGCATCGATGACGGCTCACTATCCTCGGCGGCGTGTAAGAAACTCGTGCAAACGTTCGTTGAATCGTGCGGGCGCATCGGCGTTGGCCACGTGTCCCGCGCCGGCGATGACGGAGAGTTCGCTCGCGGGAATGCCTGCGGCAATCTCTTCGGAGAGCGCGAGTGGCGCGATCGCGTCGTGCTCTCCGCATGCGACGAGCGCCGGTACCACGATACCCGGCAACAGATCGAGATAATCGCCGGTCCAGGTGGCCTCGGTCGCCGCAAGATACGAGGAGACGGTCTTGCACGCCATCTGCTCGATGGTTTCGCGCAGGCGTTCCGGCGGCAAGCCGAGCTTGGCTGCGCGGCCTCGCGCGAAGGTCTCCATATCGCCGGCGGCGCGAACCGCCGCGGCGATGCCGTCGGCGTACGGGCGCGCGTCCGGGTACCGCGCGAAACTGCCGACGATCGCCATCGCGTCGATCCGATGTGGATCGCGTTGCCATAATTCGAACGCCACCACGCCGCCCAAACTGCAACCGATAAGCGTACAGCGTTCGATCTCGTACGCATCCAACACGGCGACTACGTCGGCGGCAAAGCCCGCGCGCGTAATCTCCGACGGCGACGGCTCGGGCTTTGGGATGCCGTTGCCACGCAATTCGACCGCGAAGCATCGATAGGCACCGGCGAACGCGCGCAGTTGCGCGTCCCAAATCGCCGCGGTGGACCCGACCCCATGCACGAAGACCAGCGCCGGCCCATCAGTGCCGGCGCTGCGCACCGCGCACGCCACCCCGTCGCGCGCCACCACGTTCCGAGGTTCGATCATTTCAACTCACGTTTGTGGGCGACGAATGCCAATACGTCCGTTAAGGAACGGGCGTTCAGGATGTCTTCTTTGGTGAGCCCGGCGCGCCGCGCCTGCCCGACCGCTAATTCAACGTTCGCCAAGCCCGCCGCGTCGTGAGCATCGCTGTCCACGCTGAACGTCACGCCGTGTCGCTTGGCTTGCCTGGCGAGGGGAGCCGGCAAATCGAGCCGCAGATCCTGGCCGTCGATCTCCAGCGCCGTGCCGGTGCGCGCCGCCGCCGCGAATACGGCATCGTAATCGAATTCGTAACCGGCGAATCCACCGAGCATGCGCCCGGTCGGATGTCCGATAATGGTCACGTACGGATTTTCGCACGCGCGAATCAGCCGCGCCGTCATCGCTTCGCGCGAGATGTCGAAAGCCGAGTGTACGCTGGCAACGACGATATCGAGTTCGGCGAGCGTGCGGTCGTCGTAATCGAGCGACCCGTCGGGCAGAATATCCACTTCGCTCGAGCAGAGCGTGCGGATGCCGTACTTGGCTCCCAGCGATCTCACGAATTCGCGTTGCTCGCGGAGTTGCTCCGGATCCAAACCGTAGCGCCTGCCGCGGCCTTGCGAATGGTCGCTGATCGCATGGTACGCATAGCCGCGAGCGGCCGCCGCCGCGATCATCTCCTCGAGCGTTCCCCGCCCGTCGCTCCACGTGCAATGCATGTGGAAATCGCCGAGTACGTCCGATAGCTCGACCAGCGCCGGCAGCGTGCCGGAGACCGCGAGATCGATCTCGTCGAGCCCGCTGCGCAACTCCGGCGGAATCCACGGCATCGCCAATGCCTCGTACACCTGCGCTTCGTCCTCACAGATGGTATTCGTTCCGGTTCGTAGATCGAGAACGCCGTTTTCGCTAACGCGCAGCCCTTTACGCACCGCGTATTCGCGCAGTTTGATGTTATGTTCGCGCGACCCGGTAAAATGCTGGAGCAGATTACCGTATACGTTATCCGGGAGAACGCGCAGATCGATCTGCAAGCCGCCGGCCAGCCAAATGCTGGTCTTGGTGGGCCCTTCGGCGAGGACGGCCTCCGCCTCCGGCCAAGCCGCAAAATACGCCGTGACGGCCGATGCATCGTCGCTGGTACAGACGATGTCGACGTCGCCGACCGTCGCCTCCTGGCGGCGAATGCTGCCCGCACAAGTAAGACGGGAGATCGGCGCGGGGCAACCTCGGAGATACGCCATCGCTTCGCGCGCGACGGCGAGGGCACGCGCGAGCGGCGTTCGAACCGATCGCCCCTTTACCGCAAGAATCCCGCGTTTCCAGTTCTCGATGGTCTTCGGCCCCAGGCGCGGCACGCCTAAGAGCCGGCCATCCGCAATCGCCGCCTCGAGATCGGCGAGCGACCCGATACCGAAATCGCCGTAGAGCGTAGCCGCGGTCTTGGTGCCGATGCCGTTGACGGCGAGCACTTCGAGGATGCTCGGCGGGAAACGCCGGTGCAACTCCACCAGTTGCTCCGAAGTCCCGGTGGCGAGCAGTTGTTCGATCGCCGCGGCGATCGACTTTCCTACCGAAGGTAACGTCAGCAATTCGCCTCTGGCGATCACGTCCGCGAGCGGCGGCGCGTTTTCGATCGAGGCTGCGGCTTTTTCGAAGGCCGTATATTTGTAGAACGATTCGCCCGCCATTTCCATGAGGGTGCGGATCTCGAGAAGCTTGGCTGCGACCTGCGCGTTCGAGAGCATTTCACGGGATCGATTCGCGTTGGCGCGAAGCAACTCCGGGCAATGATCGCGATCCGAATGCGCGACGCGCGCTTTACCGAAATAGGCCCGCTGACGCTCGACGTCCCGCTTGGGGCATCGGTCGCCCGGACCTGCGCCGGCCCGTATGAAGCGGCGATCGTGGCACGAATGGCGGCCGGATTGGTCAAAGCGCGCTCCGGATCCGTCTCGATCGGCGATTACGA
>DAHUXY010000034.1 GCA_027315505.1 Vulcanimicrobiota bacterium
ACGCCGCGCAGGTCGTCGTAGCGGCCCTCGACGCGCGCGCGCAGGACGCGCTTATACACGTGCGTCGGCCGGCTATCCGTGTATGCGAGAAAGCGTGCGGTATGATACGTCGACTCCGCAATCGCGGTAGGCAATTCGAACGCGGCATAGTAGACGCCGTAACTTCCGTCGGTAAAGCGACTCGCGCCGGAGTAGGCGAACGAGGCGAGAACCATGTCGTCGCCGGCGTTCGCCAGATCCCCGGGCCTCACTTTTCTGCGCGCGGCATACTCCTGTTGAATGCGCGGATTCGTCAGCGCCTCGATATCGTCCAATGCCGCCCGGTCGCGAACCGATGGCAGCCGCTCGGAGACGGGCTTGGGACTGCGGCGGTAGGCGATGATGCGATAGGTACGACGCTTGCGAAGGCGCGCTACCATCCACGCTCGGCATCGAGGTAGGCGCGGACCGCAGCCATACCCTCGATCCCCCCGTCCAGGATGAGATCCTTTGCGCTGCGCCCCTTAAAGAGCGGATGCGCGTTGGGGCGAGCGAGCCACTCGTCGGCTAGCCGTTCGTCGGGGATCAACACGTTGATCGCCTTAAACATGCCGAGTAAGAGCGAAATGCGGTGCAGCGTATCGTACGACAACACCGCACCCTCCGGGTCTCGCATGTATTTGGTGTACGTCGATTGCGGGATGACGCCGAGCACGATCCGCTGCTCGCGCGGTGTCAGTCCCCACAGGCGCGCCATATCTTTGAACGCCCGGATCGCCGTCGGCGAGAGTTCCTTGAGTTTTCCGGGATTTCGTATCAGGCTCTCAGCCGTCGGGACCCAATGCTCGGCCGTCGCAATCATCGCCTCTCCCCCTAGCACACTAATTATAGCATATTATCTGAATATCGCCATATCCAGCGTTGCGGCGGAGCAAGCGTCTATGGACGATCGGGGAGTTTTGCGAGGATGTCGGCGGTGGTGCCCACCTCACCGAGGCGCGGGAAGATGCGCTCGATCGAGTTCTGGTGCGCCTCCGGGCGCATATCGGCCATCGCGTCGACGGCGAACGCGATATTGTAGCCGTGCTCCCAGGCGTTGCGCGCCGTCGATTCGACGCCGATGCTGGTGGAGATGCCGCACAGCACGATCCCGGTTACGCCGCGTCGCCGCAGTTGCAAATCGAGATCCGTCCCGTAAAAAGCTCCCCACTGGCGCTTGGTCACCAGAATATCGCTCGGCGCCACGGCCAGTTCCTCGACGAACTCGGCGAACTCCGCGGTCGGTTTGACTCCGGACGAGGGCACGTCGGTGCGCGTCTTGACCGCGTCACTGCCGTCCGGCGCAAACGTGACGTGAACCAGCACGACCGGCAGGCGCGCGGCGCGAAACGCCGCCGCAAGCCGCGCTGCTTTAGCTACGACGCCGGCCGCTTCGGGCTGCGTCGCCATGCCGACGATCCCGCGCTGCAGATCGATCGCAACGAGCGCGGTCTTCGGATCGAGTTGAGTGATGGGCATGTCTTCCTTCTCTCCTTATCGTTCGTAGATCCAGCGCATGATACCACGCGGTACGAGGTCGTGCTCCAACGCATGCAAGCGTTCCAACACCTGGGCTTCCGGCATGCCTTCGATGTACAGCGGCATGCGCACCAAAATCGGCCCGCGATCGGCCTGAGCGGTGACCATGTGCACGCTCACGCCGCTCCATGCGCTCCGCGCGGCCATCGCATCGCGCACCGCGTGTGCACCGCGAAACGCCGGGATCACCGAACCGTCGGCAAGCCCCACTTCATCGCGCGTCGCTTCGAAGGGGAGATATGCCGGGTGAACGTTGATCGCATCCGGGAACGTCTCCAGAAATTCGGGCGAGAGCAGATGCATCCAGCCCAGGAGCAGCAGGAGTTGCGGGCGTTCGCTGCCGATCGTATCGAGCAAACGCGCGTCGTACGCTTCGCGGGACTCGCCCGCGCGATCCCATGCCACCACCCGCGCCGGAATCTTCGCCACACGCGCGCGCTCGATAACGAACGCATTCGGCTTATTGCACACCAGCGACGCGATCTCAAGCGGCAGCGTTCCCGCCCGCGCGAGTTCGAGCACCGATTGAAAGTTCGTTCCGCTTCCGGAGGCCATCACGACCGTGCGCACGCGTCCGGCGCCCTCATCGCGAACCGTGAAACGTTCGGCGACCCGGGCTCCCACGCGCTCCACGTAATAGCGCTGCAAGCGCTCCTCGCCGACGGCCGGAATAACGGCGCGCCGATATCCACGCGCGCGCAAGCCGCATAGCGCGGCGTCCAGCAGCGCTCCCCCGAGGAGACCGCCGCGTTCGCTCGGATCCACGCCGAACGGCCCGAAAATGCCGACCCCCGCTTGGGTTGCGACGCCCCGCAGCCAACGATAGCCTAAATGCTCGGGTTCATACGTCGCGAAGCCGACTGCCCGCCCGTCGCGCAGAGCCACCACGTTGCTCCCGGCGTTGGCTTCGCCGCTCCACGCCCCGCCAAAGGCTTCATCGATCCAGGCGAGCGTCGCATCCGCGGCGCCGCGCCTTTCCTCGAACGTGCAGCCCGTGGCGGCGATCGTTGCAACGGCGCGCGCACGCGCGCTCTCGTCGAAACGCTCGTCGAGATCGACGATCAAGTTTACCATCGCGCGCAACGGCGGCTATACGCGCGCTTCGTGCACGACGACGGATGGCTCGTCGCCGCGCCGCGCTTCGATCCATCCGGCGACGAACGCACCGGGCGCGGCCGCTACGGCCTTCGCCGCATCCGCCAACGGGACGACCAGCGTATAGCCGATGCCCATATTGAGCGTACGGTAGCGTTCCTCGTGCGAAAGCTCGGCTCGTTTCACCAACTCTTGCATGATCGGCGGCACGCTCCAGCGCGTCTGTTCGAAGATCGCCTTGACGGTACTCGGCAGCGTGCGCGGCACGTTCTCGAGCAGGCCGCCGCCGGTGATGTGCGACATCGTCTTCACGTGCGCCACCGCTTGAATCGCGCGTACCGCATTGTAATACGACGGATGCTCCGCCAATAACGCGTCGCCGTACGTCGTGCCGTCGAAGGGCGCGCCCCACTCTTCGCGAGCGATGAACTTACGAGCCAGCGAGTAGCCGTTGGTGTGCAATCCCACCGCCGGTAGCGCGACGATCGCGTCGCCGGCTTCCACCGTTTCCGGTTTGGGGAGCGCCGCGATCTCAACGGTGCCGACGATCGTTCCGGCCAAATCGAAGTGCCCCGGCGCGTAGAGGCCCGGCATCTCCGCCGTCTCTCCGCCTAAGAGCGCGCACATGTGCGCGCGGCACGCGGCGGCGCACCCCGCGACCACCGCGGCCGCGACCTCCGGATCGAGTTTGCCGACCGCGAGATAATCGAGGAAAAACAGCGGCGTGGCATTCACCACCAAGATATCGTTGACGCAGTGATTCACCAGGTCGCGGCCGACGCCGTCGTAACGCTCCAATTCGGCCGCAATGAGAATCTTGGTCCCGACCCCGTCGGCCGACGCGACCAGCGCCCGATCGCCGCCCCCGGGCATGCGCATGACGCCGCCGAAGCCGCCGATCGCGTCCATCTGGTCGGGATGGCGCCACGCGCCGAGGACGCCCTTATACCGAGCAACGGCCTCGTTGCCCGCGGCGATATCGACGCCCGCCTTCGCGTATGCATCCAGGTTCCGACTTTGGTCGCTCACTATGCCTCCCGCAGGGCCGTCCAGGCGCCGCGCACGAACAATCATCGAAGACGATCGTCGCCATCTTCGTGGCGCTCTAGTTCACCCAAGCGAAAGGCTGACCATGCAAATCCGTACCGCTCAAGATGCGCCGGGCACCGTGCGCACCGGAGCTCTCGTCGTCCCGGTCTTCTCCGATGGAGAACTCAGCGGGCCGGCCAAGGCCATCGATACCGCGCTCGACGGCGCCATCGCGGACGTGCTCGCGTCCGGCGAGATCAAGGGCAAACTCTGCGAACTCGCGCTCATTCATGCCAAAGGCCAACCGTTCCAGCGCGTGCTCGTCGTAGGCCTGGGCGAATCGGCCAAGTTCGAACCCTCCATGCTCGCACGCTATGCCGGCGCAGCCGTTCGCTATCTTGGGCGCCGCAACGTAGCGGAGATCGCGGTGGCGCTGCCGCCGCAAGCCGCTTCAAACCCGATTGCCTGTGCGTCGTTCGCTGCCGAGGGTGCGATCTCGGGCTCGTTCGAAACCACGAGCTATCAAGAGAAGCCCGATAAGCGCATGGCCGTCACGTCGACGACACTGCTCTCGCACGGCCTCGATCCGGCTGCGGTCGAAACCGGGGCGAACCGCGGAACCATCGTCGGCGACGCGGTTAACCTCGCGCGCCGCTTTGCGCTAACGCCGGCGAACGACATGACCCCGACGCATCTTGCGAACGAAGCCACCAAGATCGCAAAGGAAGTCGGCATCGCAATCGACGTGCTCGACGAAGCGCGCGCTCGCGCCGAAAAAATGGGTTCGTTCCTCTCGGTCGCGCAGGGGAGCGCACAACCGCCGAAGTTCATCGTCATGACCTACAAGGGCGATCCGTCGAGCAAAGAGTTGCTCGCACTGGTCGGCAAGGGCATCACGTTCGATACCGGCGGCATCTCGCTCAAACCGCCGGACCGTATGGAAGAGATGAAGTACGATATGTCGGGCGGCGCCGGAACCATCGCGGCGATGTACGCGATCGGCAAGCTCAAACCGAAACTCAACGTCGTAGCGATCGTTCCCGCCACGGAGAATATGCCGGGCGGCAAAGCGACCAAACCCGGCGACATCGTTACCGCGATGAACGGCAAGACGATCGAGGTCATCAATACCGACGCCGAAGGCCGCCTCGTCCTGTGCGATGCGCTCTGTTACGCGCAAAAACTCGGCGCGACCAAGATCGTCGATACCGCAACGTTGACGGGCGCGTGCGTCATCGCGCTCGGCCACGCCGCAAGTGCGGTCGTCGGCAACAACGACGCGTTCATCGAGCAGTTCGTCGCGGTCTCGAAGCCGACCGGCGAGCGCTATTGGCCGATGCCGCTCTACGACGACTACACCTCCGCGATGAAGAGCGATATCGCCGATCTCAAGAACACCGGGGGCCGCCCGGCAGGCACCCTCACCGCGGGCGCATTCCTCAAGGCGTTCGTCGACGAGAAAACGCCGTGGTTGCATCTCGATATCGCGGGAACCGCCTATCTCGATAACGAGTCGGCATGGCAGGCCAAGGGCCCGACCGGCACGCCGGTTCGCGCCTTCGTCTCGCTCGTGGAAACGCTCGCCGGTTCGCCGGTCGTCCATACGAACGGCGCCGCAAAAGCTACCGTGTAACGGAGCCTGGCAACCCCGCCCATGCGTGCAACGCGGTCCCGGTTCGAATAACCGGGGCCGCGTTGTTTTTTGCGCCCTTGACGACGCGAATATTTAACGCTATTGTTATATAACATGATGGTTAACGAACAGCGTTTGGACGCGATTTTCGGTGCCCTTGCGGACCCAACCCGGCGACGCATCATCGAGCGGCTCGCTCGCGGCCCGCTCAGCGTCGGTGAGATTGCATCCGCGTTCCCGATCTCGCAGCCGGCGGTCTCGCGGCACGTTCGCGTACTCGAAGAGTCGGGGCTGCTCGAGCGCCGGATCGACGGGCGCATTCACCGCTGCCGGCTCTCACCTGAAGGTATGACCGCCGCCTCGGCCTGGCTGGACAGCCAGCGCGCCTTCTGGAACGCCGCGCTCGACCGCCTCGAAGCCGTCCTTACTCACTCCACTCGAAAAAGAAAGAAAAGACGATGACCGAATCGACTGCCGTCATCCCCGCGCTGGTGATCCGTCGCACCTACGACGCGCCGCGCGAACGCGTCTATGCCGCCTGGACGGACCCGATACTTGCGGCACGCTTTCTGGGCCCGGGCGACGTGCGCGCCACCGACATTACCATGGACGTGCGTCCGGGCGGGAGCTACCACCTCGTGATGATCTCGCCCGATGGAAGCCGCATGCCGGTCGGCGGGAAGTACCGCGAAGTGCTCGCGCCGGAACGCCTGGTTATGACGTGGCGCTGGGAAGAAGACGATCCGCGCGAGGAGCGCGACACCCTGCTCACGCTGGAGTTCTTCGATCGCGACGGAAAAACCGAGTTCGTCTTAACGCACGAGTTGCTTGCCAGCCTTGATTCACGCGACCGCCACGCGCACGGCTGGAACCTGATTCTCGACGAACTGGCCGTACGCGTACGGTGACGTCGAATCCCTTCGCAGTCCCTACAGCGCGAGCGTAATACTCCCGACGCCACCCCAACCGTTCGTGCACGTCGACTGCTGCTGGAGTTGCGAGGGCGATGCTTGATAGGTCCAGGTCCAACAGTAGGTCATTCCCGGAGAGAGGGCGGTAAACGTCGTCTGGCCGCTCGCGCCGGTCGTTTGCGTCGCGATCACTCCGGTCGGCGTCTCGTTCGGGATGGTTCCCGATTCGCCGGTCGAGAGCACGACGGACTGATTCGCTACCGGCGTCCCGCCCTTGGTCGTGATAATCAGCACCGACGTAACGGACGGCGGTGTCGAACTCCCGCCGCCGACGCCGCCTCCGCAAGCGGAGAGCGCGAGAACGGCACAGAGGGCGGCGAGGGATTGCTTCATCGGCAAAGCCTTCGCAACTCTTCGTGCCCCATCCTCGAAGCCTGCGGATGCGGCGCGGCGTGAAACGGACGAGGGCAGCCTTGCGCAGAAGCTCGTAGGGCCATGTCACAGCAGAACGCCGCTCAAGGCGAAGACCGCCCGTACGAGCCCGCCAAAGGCCCCGCTCTCCGCAGGATTACCGCGGGTGCGATCCTGCGGCGCAAGGGTAAAGCGCCGTTTCCGATGATCACCGCCTACGATGCGCCCTTCGCGCGCTTCGCCGAAGAGGCCGGTATCGATTTCATCTTAGTCGGCGATTCGCTCGGCAACGTCGTCCTCGGGTACGACGAAACCACGCCGGTGACGCTCGAACAGATGTTGCACCATACCGCGGCGGCCGTTCGCGGAACCTCGCGGGCGCACATCGTCGGCGATATGCCCTTCGGCTCGTATCAGGTGAGCGACGAGGACGCGTTGCGTAGCGCCATCCGTCTGGTGAAAGAAGGCGGCGCGTGCTCCGTTAAACTTGAGGGCGGCAAGCACGAATCGCAGCGCATTCGAGCGATCACCGCGGCGGGTATCCCGGTCATCGGCCACATCGGCGTTACGCCGCAAACCGCGGGCTTAGGCCCGGGATACAAGGTGCGAACCAATCGCGAGCGACTGCTCGAAGACGCGCTTGCGGTGCAGGATGCCGGGGCATACGCGATCGTGCTCGAAGTCGTCGATCCCGCCATCGCCCGCGAGATTACGGAAACGTTGCGCATCATTACCATCGGCATCGGTGCCGGTCCGCACTGCGATTCGCAGGTGCTCGTCTTGCACGACGCTCTGGGCATGTATCCGAAATCGCCGAGTTTTGCCAAGCGCTTCGGCGAACTCGGCCAATCCGCCGTCGCCGCGTTGCGATCGTACGCGGAAGACGTCCGCTCGGCCGACTTTCCGCCGGCGCCATAACGGCCGCCCGGGCGCGGCCTTACACGCGCTG
>DAHUXY010000063.1 GCA_027315505.1 Vulcanimicrobiota bacterium
GAATGAACGCTACGCCGATACGCCGCGAGCGCAATAAGTGCAGGAGCACGGAGATTTTGCGGGCGGTCGCCTCGGCAGGCTGGCCGGAGGCGCGCGCTTTACCGGGAATCTTCGCCATTATGCCATACCCTTGGCATCCGATGCCCTTACGCTGCGACTATGCACGAGCGTTTTGCGGTGATCGATATCGAGACGACGGGGCTCTCGCCGACGCGCGATAGCGTGCTCGAAATCGCGTGCGTGATGGTCGAGGGGGACGCGATCGCGGGCCGCTGGTCGACCCTGGTGCGTCCGAACGGTCCCATCCCCGCGTTTGCGACGGCGATCCACGGCATCGACGACGCGATGGTGCGCGATGCCCCGTCGCTGGGCGTCGCGATGGCGGCGCTGCGCCGCTTTGCGCGAGGGCACGTCTTTGCAGCGCATAACGCAATCTTCGACTTTGGGTTTTTGGGCCTGCGCCCGCGCGGCGGCATTTGCACCATGCGGCTCGCGCGGTTCGTTGCCCCCGAAGCACCGAATCATAAAAACCAAACCTTACGCACGTATTTCCGCATCGATCGGCGGCTGCAAGAGGAGATTCTTCCGCACCGCGCGCTCGGCGACGCCCTGGTTACCGCTCACGTGTTGCTGGCATGCCGCCGCCGTTGCGAGCAACGACAGATACCGTGGCACCAAGCCCTGCATACGGCGCGCGTCGCATAGGGTCCTGTGCTGCAAATCCAGAGGCGCGTTGCTATGTCTCGTCGGAACTCCATACGCCGGCGAGTTCGCGCTTTACCCATCCGCTAGGCGTTAAGGCGAGACGTTCCACCGTGGCCTTAGCTGAGTCGTTCGGAGTATCGAAGAGGCGCTCGACGTGGTAAATCACCCCGTCGCTGTCGCAGTCCAAGACGAGTTCGCCTCGCACGTCAAAGCGAACCATCAGGAGCCGCGCGTCTTCCGGGCATAGATTCATGGTGCTAAAGGAGGCGCAGAGTTCGCCACAGGTGCAAGGCTCGCTTACGGCGAGTGTCTCGAGCGATCGCCGCATGCCATGAAGCATCTGAGTGTTCGGCTGATGGAGAACCGGGCTCACGAAGTTGCCTTGGAGACAATCTTCAATCAGCGCGTATAAGGTGGGATCGTGCTCTCGAACGTTCATGAACGCACATCATACCAGCCATCAGTGCCACACGTGTGGCGGGCCTCAGGTCGTTTGAGCGATTCGACTCGCGGATTTAGTTCGCAGAAAAGGGTACGCGCGCGTGCGGCTGAAGGGTCCACTCGATGTTGCGGGTCGTCACCGTCTCTTCGCGCGAAGAGCGCGTCAATGCCGATGCCCTCGCCGCGCTCGTGCGCAAGGGTTGGCCGTGGATCGAAGGATCCGCCACCGAGCGGGTGACAATTGCCGCCGGATTACGACTCGTGCGTGAGAGCGATCTGCTGCTGACCTTCGTTTTCGATCGCCCGCGACGTATCGGGCCGATCACATGTCGCGATGGAAGCCTCTGGTCCGGCGACATCCAAGCCGGCGTCATCGTGGTCGAAGCCAAGCAGCTCGACGCCTCGCGACTCTCGGCGGTCGGCAACGACTTGCGCCCAGACTACGGAGAAAAACGGCACGAAACCGTGCTGGAGCAACTGCAAGGCCAGGTGCTCGGAATCGTTGGTTTCCTACGGCGCTACAGTGTGGAAGCGTGCTTCGTGCACGGCATCGCATGGATGCGCGGTGTCACCGAAGCGGAGTTGCTGGCCGGAAACGCCACGCTCTCGCCCCGGATACTTGGGAGCGACGCCTCATTCGAGCAGATGCTTGCAGCCGCGGCCGGCGAGCACCGATCGATCGGCGAACCGCAGGACGAACCCTATCGCAAGACCGTCGCATTTCTTGAAGAACGGCTGACGCGCGAGCGCGAGATGACCGCACGAGATCTTGCCAAGCTGGACCGGCTGACAACCGAGGTGCTCGTACGCGACGTACTGGACGACGCCAT
>DAHUXY010000093.1 GCA_027315505.1 Vulcanimicrobiota bacterium
GGCCGCAAAGCCGGGATTGCTGATCGATCCCGGGCGCGAACGCGCCGGCGAGCTCTACGTCGCCGATATCGGCATCGCACCGAGCATCCTCGCGAGCTATGCGGGCGCATACGCCGCCCTAGACGATCGGGCGTTCCTAGCGTTGCTTCCAAAGCGCTCCGCATGCGGCGACAAACGCGCGGCGGGAGCGCCGCTGCTCGTCGCGGGTTCCGAACAGTTTCCGGGCGCCGCCGCACTCGCGGCGCGGGCGGCGGCGCGGGCCGGTTCGGGTTACGTTACGCTAGCGACGGCCGCGGCGGCGGCGCCGATCGTTCGCGCTCATCTTCTGGAAACGGTCGTCGTCGGCATCTCCGCCCAAGACGGCCCCAAACAAGTCGTCGAGGATCTGCTCGACCTCGCGAAGCGAAGCAGCGCGATCGCGATCGGTCCGGGCTTGGCATTAAACGAACGCGCGGGTGAAATCGTGTGCGGCGCGATCGAAGGCGCGACGCTACCGGTCGTCGCCGATGCGAGCGCGCTCTTTCATC
This sequence comes from Vulcanimicrobiota bacterium, assembly GCA_027315505.1. GTDB lineage: Bacteria > Vulcanimicrobiota > Vulcanimicrobiia > Vulcanimicrobiales > Vulcanimicrobiaceae > DAHUXY01. The sequence continues at coordinate 528 of DAHUXY010000093.1, forward strand.
TGGCGAAACGCCTGGACATCGCGCGCGGAAAGCGCGTCGTCATCACACCGCACGAGGGTGAATTTGCGCGCTTATCCGGCCTTGGCAGCATCGCCCCCGGTCAACGCGTCGCGCGCCTGCGCGAGTTCGTCGATCGCACCGGCATCACGACCCTGCTCAAAGGCCGCGATACGCTGATCTACGACGGAACCACCATGCACGTCAATGTGACCGGTACGAACGCGCTCGCCACCGCCGGGAGCGGCGACGTGCTCACGGGCATCATCGCGAGCCTGCTCGCGCAGGGCCTCTCGCCGCTCGATGCCGCGCGCTGCGGCGCATACTGGCACGGCCTCGCGGGCCAAGTCTGCGAGCGGCGACGACCGGTCGGCACGCTCGCCGGCGATCTCCCAGAAGCGCTCGCCGATGCGCTCCCGCGCGAACCCGAGCCCGGCGGCATGACGCGGCTGTTCTAGCCGGGCGCGCTATCGCCCGGCGATAGCATCGCGCGCAGCGCTTCTTCGTCGAGGACCGGGATGCCGAGTTGCTCGGCCTTGGTAAGCTTGCTGCCTGCGGCTTCGCCCGCCACGACGTAGTGCGTTTTCTTGCTCACCGAAGCGGTCACTTTGCCGCCGAGCGCCTCGATCGCCTCGGTCGCCTCTTCTCGCGTCATTGCCGGCAGCGTCCCGGTCAGGACGAACGTCTTTCCGGCTAAGACGCCGTCGTTCGCGCGCCGGCCCACCGGGCCGTGCATCAGGACGCCGGCCTCGCGCAGACGCTCGATCATCGCCCGGTTCGGTGCCTGCGCGAAGAAGAGCGCCACGCTGCCGGCAACCTCGGGGCCGATCCCCTCGCAGCGCTGCAGCGCCTCGACCGAAGCCTGCGCGAGCGCGTCGACGGAACCGAAATCCAGCGCGAGGATCGCCGCGGTTTGCTCGCCGACGAACCGGATGCCCAGCCCCACCAACAGCCGCGTGAGGCCGCGCTGCTTCGAGCCTTCGATCGCGCGCGCGAGGTTTTGCGCGCTCTTGGGGCCCAGCCGCGGGACGCGTTCGAGCGTTTGAGCGGTTAAGTGGTACAGATCGCTCACGTCGCGTACGAGCCCGAGTTCGGTCAACTGCTCCGCCAGCACCTCGCCCAAGCCCTCGATATCCATGGCTCCGCGCGATGCGAAATGCAAGACCCGTTCGAACACTTGCGCCGGGCAGGTCGCGTTCGTGCACCGCGACATCGCTTCGCCCTCGGGGTGATCGATCGCAAACCCGCAGACGGGGCAGCGATCGGGCATCGTGAAGACGCGCTCCGCGCCGGTGCGCAGCGCGACGATGGGGCGCACGACGCGCGGAATCACGTCGCCCGCGCGCGTTACCACGACGGTATCGCCGATGCGAATATCGTTACTCGCAATGTACTGAGCGTTGTGGAGCGTCGCGCTCTTTACCATCACTCCGCCGATGCGCACCGGTTCGAGCACGGCGTTCGGGTTGAGCGTACCGGTGCGTCCGACGCTAATCGTGATATCGAGCAATGTCGTCTGCGCCTCGCGCGGTTTGAACTTGAACGCCACCGCCCACCGCGGATCGCGCGCGACGCTCCCCAGCGCTTCCTGCGTGGCAAGATCGTCGACTTTTACCACGACCCCGTCGATTTCGTAGTCGAGCGTATCGCGCTCGAGCTCCCACCGCTCGCAGATCGCGATCACTTCCGCAATCGTCGCAGCGCGTTCGACATACGGGTTGATGGAAAAGCCCAGCTCGTGCAGGCGATGCAGCGCGTCCCATTGGCCCTTCGGGGCGTCTTCGACATCGCGCCAGATTGCCTGATAGGCGAAGAACGAGAGGCGGCGTGCCGCCGTCAGACGCGAATCGAGTTGCCGCACGCCGCCCGCCGCGGCGTTGCGAGGATTGGCAAATTGTTCGAAGCCGTCGCGTTCGCGCGCCTGATTGAGCCGCACGAAATCGGCCTTGCGTAAAAAAACTTCCCCCCGCACCTCCAGTTCGGCCAACGGTTCGTGCAATTGCAGGGGGATCGTCTTAATCGTGCGCAGGTTCGGGGTCACGTCTTCCCCGACGCGTCCGTCTCCGCGAGTACCGCCGCGAACGAAGAGGCCGTCGCGATAGTCGAGCGCGATCGCGAGGCCGTCGATTTTCAATTCGCAGATGTACTCCACCGGCCGCCCCGCGAGTCTCACGACGCGCTCGTCGAACGCGCGTAATTCGTCCGCGCCGAAGGCGTTCGCCAGGCTGAGCATCGCCGCGGAGTGGTGATACGGCGCGAAGCGTTCGGAAGGCGGAGCGCCGATCCGTTGCGTCGGCGAATCCGCAGTGCGTAGCAGCGGTTCGGCGGTTTCGAGTGCGAGGAGCTCTCTAAGGAGCGCATCGTACTCGGCGTCGGTTATCGTCGGGCTATCGAGCGTGTAATAGCGATAGTTGGCTTCGTTGAGAAGAGCGCGCAATTGCTGCGCGCGGGCCCGAGCGCTCATCTATCCGCGCTTCGGCGAGCCGACCTGAATCGGATAGCCATCCGGATCCGAAATCACCGCGACGCGGCCGAACGACTCGTCGTAGGGGTCCTGAAAGATCGGGACGCCCAGTACGGCGCAATCGGCCACGAATCGATCGACGTTTTCAACCGTAAAGCCCAGTTGCAGCGATCCCGGCCTCACCGCCAGCAGGTCGGATTTCGGGTGCAGACCGAGCGAGGATCCCTTGGCGAGCTCGAATTCGATCCAGTGCGGGCGTTTGTCGGCCAGAACGCGCAAACCCAACACGTCGCGATAGAAATCGCAAGAACGGGCCAGGTCCGAACAGACCAACATTGCAATCGAGAACATTGCCATCAGCGCCAACTACGCTTCGACGGCAACGCGGTCACCCTTCGCGAGATCGTCGAGAACCGCAAAGTTCTCGCTTTCGAGGCGCTCCATCTCCGTTGCGTTGGGGGCATTATGGCCCAGCGAACGCCCGTCCACGAGGACGGGTTTAATATACGCCCCGGTATAGGAGGCGCGATTTTTGGCTAATTCCTCGGGCGTTCCGGTACCGACGATCGTGCCGCCCTTATCGCCGCCTTCCGGCCCCATGTCGATCAGATAATCGGCCGTCTTGATGACGTCCAGGTTGTGCTCGATCACCAGTACGCTGTTCCCGGTCTGCACGAGCTTTTGGAGCACGTCGAGCAGCTTGTGAATATCGGCGAAGTGCAAGCCCGTCGTCGGCTCGTCGAGCACGTAGAACGTGCGGCCGGTCGAACGGCGCGAGAGTTCGGTCGCTAGTTTGACGCGCTGCGCCTCGCCGCCCGAGAGCGTCGTCGCCGGCTGCCCCATCTTGATGTAGCCCAGCCCAACCTCGCAGATCGTCCGCAATTTGTTGTGAATGCGCGGAATCGCCGAGAAAAACGCGTTGGCCTCGTCGACGCGCATCTCGAGAATATCGGAGATCGTCTTGCCCTTATACTTCACTTCGAGCGTCTGCGCGTTGTAGCGCTTGCCTTTGCAGACTTCGCACGGCACGTAGACGTCGGGAAGGAAGTGCATCTCGATTTTGATGATGCCGTCGCCCTCGCATGCTTCGCAGCGCCCGCCCTTGACGTTAAACGAGAAACGTCCGGGGGCGTAACCTCGCATCTTCGATTCGGGTACGAGCGAAAAGAGCTCGCGAATGTGATCGAACGTGCCGGTATAGGTGGCCGGATTGCTCCGCGGCGTGCGCCCGATCGGCGATTGATCGATGACCACCATTTTATCGAGTTGGTCGGCGCCTTTTACCGTGCCGTAGGTTCCGCCGGCGGGTTGCCCGTGCAGATGTTGATTGAGCGCCCTCACCAACACCTGGTTGACCAGCGTGGACTTACCGCTGCCGCTCACCCCGGTTACCGCGGTGAAGACGCCGATCGGAAATTTTACGTCGATGCCGGAGAGATTGTTGACGGTGGCCTTGCGCACTTCGAGCCAGCCGCGGGCCTTGCGCCGCGTCTTTGGAATCGGAATGAACTTGCGCCCCGAAAGGTACGCGCCCGTCTCCGAGGCGGGGTGTTTCAAGACCTCATCGAGAGTGCCGACGGTGAGAATCTCCCCGCCTTCGGCCCCGGCTCCCGGCCCGATGTCGACGACCACGTCGGCCGTGCGCATCGTATCCTCGTCGTGCTCGATGACGATCAGCGTGTTGCCCAGGTCGCGGAGCGTTTTTAACGTCGCCAACAGACGATCGTTATCGCGTTGATGCAGCCCGATCGACGGTTCGTCCAGAATATAGAGCACGCCGAC
>DAHUXY010000107.1 GCA_027315505.1 Vulcanimicrobiota bacterium
GCCACCGCCGAGCGCACCATCGGCAAAGAAGGCCCGCAGCCGCTCGCGCATTTCAGCAAAGTAATTTCAATCAACCTCATCGGGACGTTCAACGTCATCCGGCTGGCGGCGGCGGCCATGCTGGGGCGCGAGGTCGCGCCAAACGAGGACCGCGGCGTCGTCATCTGCACCGCGTCGGTAGCGGCATACGACGGACAGATCGGACAAGCGGCGTACGCGGCCTCAAAGGGCGGCATCGTCGCGTTGACGCTGCCGGTCGCGCGCGAATTCGCGCAGCATCAAATTCGCGTCGTCAGCATCGCGCCGGGCATTTTCGATACGCCGATGCTGGCCGGCTTGCCGGAAGCCGCGCGCGAATCGCTCGGCAAGCAGACGCCTTTTCCGGCCCGCTTGGGGCGGCCCGCCGAGTACGCGAAGCTCGCCCGCCACATCGTCGAAAATCAAATGCTCAACGGTGAGGTGATTCGTTTGGACGGCGCGATTCGTCTGGCGCCGCGCTAGCGCGCGACGATCGTGCGCATCGGTGCGCTCGCTGCGTTGACGAGTTGAGGAAAGCGCCGTTGTAACGCGCGCAATTTCGGAATGTCGTTGTAGACGATGTACGGGTTGCTCGGATTGTTGACCAGATAGTTCTGATGATAGGCTTCGGCCGGGTAGAATGCGGGCAGCCGCTCGAGCGCGGTGACGATCGGCGCGTGAAAGACGTGACGGTGCTCGAGCGAGGCGATCATGGCTTGGGCCTGCGCCTTCTGCGCGTCGCTGGTGTAGAAGATCTCGGAGCGATAGCTGGTGCCGGTGTCGGGGCCCTGGCGATTGAGTTCGGTCGGATCGTGCGCCACCAAGAAGTACACGTCCAACACCTGGCGGAACGAGATGACCCGTGGATCGAACGTGATCTGGACCGATTCCGCGTGCTGCGTCGTCTCGCTGCTGACCGCGTCGTAGTTTGCGGTGGCCGCGCTGCCCCCGGCATATCCGGCGACCGTCGCCGTAACGCCCTTGAGCGAAGCGAAGACCGCTTGCATACCCCAGAAGCACCCTCCCGCGAGGACCACCTGCTCGCTGCGCACCGGCTGCGCGGCCGGAGCCTGCGAGAGCGTTGCGGCTACCAGAGCGAGGGTGAGGGCGAGGCGAGAGATCAGCTTCATACCCTCTAGTACGACACGAAGCGGCAGTTAGATGCGTTGTCTCCCAGGACGCTTTGAGCCCGGCCTGCTATGTAGGGATCAGATCATGAGGATGACGCCGTTGACCATACGTCGATTTGCCGCGGCCTGCGCGCTTGCGATCGTAGCGATCTGTGCGATGGGCTTGCGGGCACAGCGGGCCGATGCAGCGGGATATCAGATTCCCGGCCACGCGGAGCTGATGTTTCTCATCCGCCGCCAATTCCGTTCCCATCGGCCGCCGCCGCCGTACGAGGTGTACACGGTTTCGCGCTCGCAGATGACCGATTACGGCTACCCCGATCCCCTGGGGACCTACTCGTGGCACGTGTGGTGTCGCACCTACGATGACGCCTGCCTGGAGCGCGAGGAGTTTGCGCTCGGCGCGCACGGGCCGCTTACGTTCAAGCGGCCCCAGTACGATATCGCCGACGACCCGGGCCCTCCCACGGCCGATATCTTTCAGCCGGCCCCCGCACGCCCGCCTACCGTTAACGACATTCCCACCCCCGAGCCGACCGGCCCGCTGCCGAAAACCATCGCGGCGATCCGGGTACTCGGCGAGTTCGATTACGACGTGAAATCCGCAACGATCGAGAACGGCCTGTTGCGCGTGGTGCTGGTGCCGCGACGCGATCCGGAACGCAATCGCCTGCGCGAGATTTTCGTCGATCCGCGCAGCTACGAAGTGCAGCGCATCATCGCGCACGATCGTCTGTTCGTTGAGGGCGATAAGAATTCGCCGTATCCCACCACCTTCACGATCGATTTCGGCAACGTCGACGGGCATCCGGTGATGACGAAGATTCACGGCGTGGTCGGCGGCGGTTACTCCGGCGACGGCCAAACCGTCGATTTTACCTTTACGGATATCGCCTTTCCGTCGTCGCTCCCCGCATGGTACTTCGACCCGCGCACGTACGCCGCGCATGTAAACGACGCCCCGCTCTGATCCCCACGGCCACGAACGAATGCGCCTGCGTCCCTTGGCCCGTGCGGATCTTCCGAGCGGCAGCGTATCACTCGCGAGGTTTCTGATCGGCACGGTGCTCGTGCACGAAGATGCTGGGATTCAACGCATCGGCCGCATCGTCGAAACCGAGGCTTACCCACCGGGCGACCAAGCCGCGCATGCGTACATCGGCAAGACCGCTCGCAACGCTTCGCTCTTTCTGGAGCGCGGCCACGCCTACGTATATCTTTCCTATGGTATCCATTGGCTCTTCAACGTCTCCGGTGAGGGAGCGGGCATCGGAGGCGGCGCCCTCGTGCGCGCCCTCGAACCGCTTGCCGGCTTGGATCGCGCCACCAATGGGCCCGGGAGGCTGACGGTCGCGATGTCGATCGATCGCCGGTTCGACGGTGTGGATCTGTGCGCTCGCGGCCCGCTCTGGTTAGGCAGCATCGAGCGGCCGCCCGCGCGGATCGTTACTTCGAAACGCATCGGTATCAGCAAGGCGGTGGATCGCCCCTGGCGTTTCGCGGAACGCGATAATCCGTACGTAAGCCGTTGACTTGAAACCCGCGAGGTGCGGCGGCCGTTGTGGGGGATATGCAACAACGACGATTAGGTGACGCGCAGTTCATGGTCGGTGAAATCGGCTATGGCGCGATGGGGCTGACGCACGCGTACGGTGAGCCGTTAACCGGCGCCCGCGAAGGCGAGGCGTTCGCGGTGATCGATCGTGCGATCGAGCTCGGCGTGACGCTCTTCGATACGGCCGAAATCTATGGGCCGCTGACCAACGAAATACTGCTCGGGCGGGCGCTCAAGGGCAAGCGCGATCGCGTGCGCATCGCAACGAAGACCGGCTTCGTGGTGCTGCCGCAGGGCTCGCCCATGCAGCGCGACGGGCGCCCGGAGAGCATCCGGCGAGCGTGTGAAGGCTCGTTACAACGCTTGGGGATCGATACCATCGATCTCTATCAGTTGCACCGCGTCGATCCTAACGTGCCGGTAGAAGAGAGCGTCGGAGCGATGGCCGATCTCGTTCGTGCCGGAAAGGTGCGCTGGATCGGCCTCTCCGAGGTTGACGTCGCGACGCTCGAACGCGCGCACGCCATCCACCCGATCGCATCGGTGCAATCGGAACTCTCGCTATGGACGCGCGACGCGCTCGATGACGTGCTGCCGCGCTGCGCGGCCCTTGGCATCGGCTTTCTCGCCTTCTCGCCGCTGGGACGCGGGTTTCTTACCGGCAAGCTCGCGCGCGAAGATATTCGTCCGGGAGATTTTCGCGCTACGCTGCCGCGCTTCCAGGCTGAAAACTTCGATCGCAATCAAGCTCTCGTCGAGGCGGTGCAGCGTATCGCGCAACGCGTGGGAGCGACTAGCGGGCAAGTGGCGCTAGCGTGGGTCTTGGCGCAAGGCCAACACGTCGTCCCCATCCCCGGAACCAAACGGGTCGCCTATCTCGAAGAGAACGTCGGGGCGGCCGGTCTTCACCTGGATGCAGCGACCATCGAAGAACTCAACGCGCTACACGCACCGGCCGGGGCGCGCTATCCGTAAAGGGTAGCTCCCCGGTCTGGAACCGGTGCCGGAGCTGCTTACCGGTTGCTAGACCGGTGGCAGTGAAGCCGTCCAAAGCCTTTTGCCCGCTGACGCCGAAGATAGGGCCTCCGTGGAATTGCTGCGCTTCACTGCCTTAGAGTGCCATTACGGCGCCCGTGAGATTTTCTCGGGCGTTGATGCTGTCCTGAGCGAGGGGGAGCGCATCGGCCTGGTCGGGCCGAACGGCGCCGGCAAATCCTCGTTGTTGCGGCTGCTTGCCGGCACGGAAATGCCCTTCGGCGGCAGCATCGTGCGCGCCAAAGATACGCGTTTGGGATATCTCGCGCAGAGCGTTGCCGACGAGACCCGCGCGACGCTACAGGAGCTGGTCGACTCGGCGCTCGCGCGCGTCCCCGATACGGACTGGGCGCTGCAGCAGAAGAAGCTCCGCGCGATGCTGGACGGATTCGGCTTCATGGCCGCCGACTACGAGCGCCCGTTGCGCGAGTTTTCGGGCGGGCAACGAGCCAAGGCCGCGCTGGCGCATCTCCTGATCGACGACCCCGAGTATCTAATTTTGGACGAACCGACCAACCATCTCGATATCGCGACGGTGCGCTGGTTGGAATCTTTTATCGCGAACGACAAGCGCGCGTACATCATCGTCTCACACGATCGCTATTTTCTGGATCGCGTCGCGACGCGGATCTGGGAACTCGAACGCGGGCGCTTCCATGTGTACGCTCCGGCGCAGCCCGCCTATGCGCGATACGTCGAGCAGCGCGACCTACGAATCGCGGCCGAGCGAGAAGCCTATGCCACGTTCGTGGCGGAGCGCGATAAACGGCGCGCAACCATTGCGGGGCTGCGCGCCACGCATACGTCCAGCGATTACAGCCAAGTCCGCAGCCGCGAAAAGCAGCTCGCGCGCATGGAAGCCACATTGCAAGCTCCCGAGCCGGCGGCGGGAACCGTAGCGATCAACGTGCGGCTCGATGCGAGCCGCCGTGCGTCGAACGGCTTCGCTTTTGAGGCCCGCGGCCTGGCGAAACGCTATGCGGAACCGCTATTTGGCGACGTAACCTTCGATCTCAAGCAAGGCGGCCGCCTGGCGATCGTCGGCCCCAACGGGTCGGGGAAATCGACGCTCCTGAAGATCCTCTCCGGAGAACTCGCCGCCGACGAAGGTTCGGTGCGCTTCAATCCAGCGGTGCAGGTTGCATACTTTGCGCAGAGTGCGCTCGACCAACTCGACGTAACCGTAAGCGCCGTCGATGCGGTGCTGCAGGCCGCGCCGATTCTCCCCGAGCAAGCGCGCGCGCTGCTCGGCCGGATGCGCATTTCGGGGGAGGCTGCGGAGAAACCGGTCGGAGCATTCTCCGGCGGAGAGCGCCGCCGCATCATGCTCGCGAGACTGATGGCGCGCGACGCCGATCTGCTGCTACTCGACGAACCGACGAACGATTTAGATATCGACAGCCGCGATGCCCTGGAGAGCGTCCTCGACGACTACCGCGGCGCGGTGGCCATCGTATCGCACGACCGTTACCTGCTCCAACGCCTGAGCGACCAGGTACTGTGGATCGACGGCGGCCGGTGGGGACTCATCGAGGGCGGATACGATGCGTACGAAGCGATGATGCGCGAGCGCGAGGCGGCCCCGCGCGGACGCAGCAAGGCCGATAGTGCCGAGCGCGCGGCCGGGCGCCGGACCCCGCTGAAGATTCGCTCGCAACTCACCGCGAAAGTAGCGCGGATCGAACGAGAGATCGAACGGCTCGACGAACGCAAGGCTCAGATCGAGGCGATCTTTGCCGGCATCGAGGTGTACGCCGATCGAACGCAGGTCGCAGCATTAGAGTCGGAACTCGAAGAACTCCGCGAACGCGCGGCGACTGCCGTAACGACATGGGAAGCTTCGCTCGAGGAGTTGGAACGCTTGTGAGGAGCCACCGGTAGCCGGCGGCTCCTGTTCGCTAGTGGTTAGCGGCGGCGGCGGCTAAAGCTGCGGCGCGTCTTCGTCATGGCGCGTGCCGTGCTCGGCCGGTCGTTCGGCTCGAACGCCAGGGGATGGCTGGACCGGTCGATCCGGCGGCCCATCGCGCGTTCGATCTGAGCGAAGAGTTCCTCTTCCTCGCGCGAAACGAAGGTAATCGCATCGCCGGTTTTCAGCGCTCTAGCCGTACGGCCGATGCGATGCGTGTAGTCTTCCGGAACGCTTGGAACGTCGTAGTTAACGACGTGGCCGAGATCGTTGATATCGATACCGCGAGCCGCAATATCGGTCGCAACTAAAACGCGATACTTGCCCCGTTTGAAGGCTTCGAGCGCGCGGGTGCGCTGCGCCTGCGAGCGATCCCCGTGGATGCGTTCGGCCATGACGTTGCTGCGCGCGAGAGCGGCCGCGAGCTTATCCGCCCGATGCTTCGTCCGCGTGAAGACGATGGCGCTGAAGATCGCTCCATCTTTCTTCAAAAGATCGACCAACAGGTCGGTCTTGAGATGCTGATCGATGCCGTAGACGGACTGCGCGATCGTTTCCAGCGGAGCCGAGGTGGGCGTCAGATTGACGCGCACCGGATCGTGAAGTAAATCGCGGGTAAGCCCGGCGATTTGGTCGGGGATCGTTGCGGAGAAGAAGAGCGTCTGACGCTGAGCCGGCAGCGTTGCCGTAATCCGGCGCACCATCGGCAGGAAACCCATGTCGAGCATGCGATCGGCTTCGTCGAGAACGAGGATCGAGATGTTGCCGAGTTTGGCCGCGCCTTGCTGCATGAGATCCACCAGGCGTCCGGGCGTGGCGACGATGATATCGACGCCGGCTTTAAGCGCGTTGATCTGCGGGCGATAGCCCATCCCGCCATACACCGCGGCGATGCGGATATCGGTGAATTTTGCGAGGTCGCGCAGATGCATGGTGATCTGTTGGGCGAGTTCGCGCGTCGGGCAGAGAATGAGCGCTCGCGACGTTCCGCGCGGCTGGTCGATCAACGCATGGAGAATCGGCAGCCCGAATGCAGCGGATTTACCGCTACCGGTGGAGGCGCTGGCGAGGACGTCGCGGCCTTCCATAGCATGCGGGATCGATTCGAGTTGAATGGGGGTGGCTTGGGTGAATTTTAGTGCTTCGACCGCACGAAGAAGCGACGGGTGAAGCCCGAGGTCCGTAAAAGTTGAAATGATGATGTTCTTTCGAGTGAGCGCAATTCGATCGGCTACTACTCGAAAGATCGCGCGGGGGGAGTCGCGTTAGTATTGCACGGTGCGGGGGGCAAAGTCAAATCGACGCGATACGTTCCGACTAAAGGCACCAGGGCTAGCGATCGTAGAATCAGCCCGTTCGGAGGGCATTCCGTTTGAGGACGGCTAGAATTTTACGCGTCGGCGGGGCGCCGGCCGATAACGATATTTTGGAGGCGTTGCTGCGCGGCGCCGGCTATTCCGACGTTTCCTATGTTGCCGCTAAAGACGCGCCGTCCGTCATTACCTCGGGCGGCATCGACCTGGTACTCCTGGATTTGGTGGGCTCGAGCGCGGAGATCTTTGCGGCGCTGCGGGCCGCGGTTCCGCGCGAGGCGGCCATCGTTCCGGTGATCGTCACCGCGCCGCCGGCATCGGCCGATCGCATCGCGGCCTGCCTCCAACGCGGTGCGGAGGAGTGGTTTGCGACGCCGTTCGACGCCGAAAACCCCGTGCTGGTCGAGCGGCGTGTGGCCCTGGCGCTGGAACGCACCAAGCTGCGCACCTTGCGCGACCGGGTCCAGCGCGCCACGGCCGATCCCAATGCGACCTCGATCCTGGAGCTGCACACCCACGCGTCGGGCCGCTTCGTTCCGCGTGAGTTTCTCGATCATCTCAACCGGCGAACGCTCGCCGACGTCAAGCTAGGCGACCACGTGCAGCGCGATATGACGGTGCTCTTCAGCGACATCCGCGATTTCACGGCACTTTCGGAGCAATTGACGCCGCAACAGAATTTCGATTTTCTCAACTCGTATTTGCAGCGCGTCACGCCCGTTATCCGGGCCCACCACGGGTTTGTCGACAAGTACATCGGTGATGCGATCATGGCGCTGTTCCCTCGCGAACCGGGCGACGCGTTACAGTCGGCCGTGAGAATTCTCGAACAGGTCGCCCGCTATAACGAAGGGCGAAAGAACGCGGGCTACGTTCCGATTCAGATCGGCATCGGCTTGCACCGCGGCGAGTTGATCCTCGGGACGATCGGCGAGGAAGAGCGGATGCAAACCACCGTGATCGCCGACGCGGTCAACGTCGCGTCGCGCATCGAGGGGCTCACGAAAACTTTCGGCGTTCCGCTCCTCGTAAGCCAAGCGGTTATCGAGCGCTTGCCGCACGACCACCCGTTCAAGCTGCGCCAGCTCGGCGCCGTGAAAGCCAAGGGCAAGACCAAGAGCGTCGAGATTTACGAGTGTTTCGAAGCCGACGACGAGGCGCTGCTCGCGCACAAGCTGCGCACCGCGGAGCAATTCGCAAAGGGCATCGCCGAGTTTCGTAAGGGGATGTTTCTCTCGGCGGGCAAGATTTTCGCCCGGATCGCCGAGATCGAACGCCGGGATTCGCCGGCGGCCTACTTCCGCGACGCCTGCACGCTTACGGCGGTGCACGAGCGAGGGAGGGGCCCCTGGGACGGAGCGGAGAGGATCGAGTCCACCTAGGCCTAAAAGACTAGGGTTCAAGCCGTGAGAGGGACCGCGATGCCGCCTCAGTTCCACTTCAGCAGATTCCTGGGCCTCTGCGCCGCGAGCGTGGCTATCGCGATTTGGGCGATTCCAGCTTCGGCCGCGCCGGTTCCGAGCGTGGTTTTGCGAGCGGCGGCCGCCAACGCGCGGGCCCTGCAGGGCACCCTGGTTCACGATCGGCACATCACCATCAGCGTAGCGGCCGGTCCCATGCACTATTCCGAGCAAAACGACGCCCGCTTATTGATGGCCGACGGCCTTTACGAACAGCTGCGGTACACGCACGTCGTCGAGAACGGAAAGACGCTGGGGCCCACCGCAATCGAAAAGCGCGACGAGCAAATCAACAGCGAACTCGCGCGCGGCAGCGGCAACTTCAAACAGCCGTTCGATACGCGCTTCCTTGCGGATTACAGCTACCAAACCGACGCGAAGTGCGTATGCCTGCCAAATGCGGTCGCCGTACGCTTTC